>CAZDNY010000065.1:0-10714 GCA_964506885.1 uncultured Hyphomicrobiaceae bacterium
GCGAGCATACGGGGCAGGGGGTGGTAATAAGGCTCGATCTGGTCGCCTTCTTTCCCAGCACGCGCGAAGACCGCGTCTATGACTACTTCCGGTTCATCGGATGGAACCGAAAGTCCAGTCGCCTCCTGACGAAGCTGACGACACATCAAAAGAGCTTGCCGCAGGGCGCGCCGACGAGCCCGCGGCTGTCCAACCTTATCAACTACCGCATGGACGTACGGCTTGACGCGATAGTCCGCAAGATCGGCGGCACCACCGCGCGCTACACGCGCTATGCCGACGACCTGACGTTCTCGCTGGAACAGGCGGACCAGAAGACCGTTGTGCGCCTGATCCGCGCTGCTTCGGCAATCGTGCGCGACGAAGGATATCTGCTGCATCGAAAGAAGAAGACGCACATTCTTCGCGCGCATCAGCGCCAAACGGTTGCCGGACTGGTGGTGAATGACAAAGTTGACCTGCCGCGCGACACGCGGCGCTGGCTACGGGCGGTGGAGCATCGCACGCGGCACGGACGGGATGCGACGCTAACGCCAAATCAGCTCGCTGGATGGCGCAGTCTGGTGGATATGATACACACCCAGCGAGGCAGATGAGCCGTTCCAGCCGAGCGGCTGGAGCGCCACTGTTCCAACAAGCATGCAGTCCTAGGAATACAGGGTCGAAGATGTCGAAGCTCGGTGCAGCACCGCCCCGCACGCGCACTCATGTGGCCGTCCTGATGGGGGGCATGTCGGCTGAGCGGCCGGTGTCGCTGAAGTCGGGCGAGGCGGTGGCCGCGGCGCTCGAAGGCGAGGGCTATCAGGTGACCCGCATCGACGTCGGGCGCGACCTGCCAGGCCGGCTGATGGAGCTGAAGCCGGAGGCTTGCTTCAACGCGCTGCACGGCCGGCACGGCGAGGACGGCGAGGTGCAGGGCATCCTCGAATATCTGCAGATCCCCTATACGCACTCGGGCGTGCTGGCGTCGGCGCTGGCGATGCACAAGGAGCGGGCAAAGGCGGTGATGGCGGCGGCGGGCGTGCCGGTGGCGGAAGCGGTTCTGGTGACGCGCGGCGAAGCGGCAGCGCGCGACGTGATCGACCCGCCTTACGTCGTCAAGCCGGTCGACGAGGGCTCGAGTGTCGGCGTCATCGTGGTGCATCCCGGTGCCAACGACATGGCGCAGGCGATCCTCGCGGCCGGCGAGCCGGACCAGATCGTCATGGTCGAGCGATTCGTCGCCGGACGCGAGAAGGGGCGCCTGGAGCAGCTTTACTCTGGATCCGACATCACCGAAATCGTCCCGCGTGAGGACCTGCCCTTCTACGATTTTGCGGCCAAATACGGGGCTGGCGGTTCAAAACACGTCGTGCCGGCCGTTCTTTCACCAGATGTTTACCAATCCATACGGAAATTAACGTTTGCAGCGCATCAGGCGCTGGGCTGCCGCGGCGTGTCGCGCGCGGACTTCCGTTACGACGATACGCCCGGAGGCACGGGCGCGTTGGTTTGCCTCGAAGTGAATACGCAACCCGGCATGACGGCGACATCCCTGGTGCCGGAACTTGCCGCACATGCGGGATGGCCGTTCGGCACACTTGTGCGATGGATCATTGAGGACGCGAGTTGCAACAGGTAGGGCAGTGGCGGACTTCGGACGGGCGGCGCGGACCAGCGCCATCGCCCCGGAGCCCCATGTCCTCCATGCCGCCGCCTTCGCAGGCCACTGCGCCAGGTGCCGGTGCGCACTCCTCCTTCACGCTCGATTTCGCCGCCGATCCACATTTTGCGCCGACAGGTGGCCGCCGTGCCCGGCGTGGTCCGCGGCGCAGGAGGCGGGCTCACAAACGTGCTGCGCTCATCATTTCAGCGGTGCTGGCCGGCGTGGGGCTGGCTGCCTTCGTGCAAAAAGGCAGCCTTCCCTCAGCAATCGCGGAGCGGCTGCCGCCGTCGCACGATGTCGCCCAGGCAGTCGGGCTCGGTCTCGACCAGGTGGCCATCACCGGACATCGTTTCACCTCTGACGAGGCGATCTTCAAGGCGCTCGATCTGGCAGGGACGCGCACGCTGACACAATTCGATCCGAAGGCCGCGCGCCAGAAGCTGGAAGCGCTGCCTTGGGTGGCGAGCGCGGAACTCTCGCGCGTTTATCCCGGCCAGCTCAATGTCCGCATCAGCGAACGCACGCCGTTTGCGCTGTGGCGCCACGAGGGCCGCGAGCAACTGATCGACAAGACGGGGCGCGTGTTGCAGGCCGTCACGGCGGGCAGCGTGACGCATCTTCCGATCGTCGCGGGCGAGGACGCGCCGCGCGAGGCACACACGCTGATGGTGCTCTTGTCGCGCTATCAGCCGCTGAACCAAGCTTATGGCTGGGCGGAGCGGGTGAACGGGCGGCGCTGGTCGGTGCATCTCAAGAGCGGCGGGCGCATCGAGCTGCCGCCGGACGGTGAGGCGCTGGCGCTGAGCCAACTGGAGGCGGGCGGTAATCTTGGCACGCTCATGTCCGGGCCGCCGATGGTCGTCGACCTGAGGGCGGGAGGACGGATTGCGGTCAGGCCTGTCGATCCGAAGGCAGCCGGGGCGCCGCATCAGCGCAATCTGGCCGGAATCGGATCGCTGATCGAACGCATCGACGCGGATGGAGGCGAGCGATGATGCGCGCGCCGCGTCCGCCGTCGGGGCCGATCCTGGGGCTTCTCGATATCGGGACGTCGAAAGTTGCATGCCTGATCGTCGCCCTGGAGCCGCGCGGGCCGTCGATCCTGCCGGGCATGAAAACGGCCTTTCGCGTGCTCGGCATCGGGCATCAGCGCTCGCGCGGGATCAAGGCCGGAGTCATCACAGACCTCGCAGAAGCGGAAATCGCGGTGCGCGCCGCTGTTGATCAGGCCGAACGTATGTCGGGCGTCATGCTCGAGAACGTCTACGTCTCGGTCGCTTGCGGGCGGCTCAAGTCGGAAACGTTCGCTGCCAATGCGGATGTCGATGGCGGCATCATTGCAGACCGGCACATCGAACGGGTTCTGGATGGCGCACGCGCCTATGCCGAGCGCGAAGGGCGCATGCTGGTGCACATGAACCGCGTCGGATATCGGCTCGACGGGGCGCCCGGCGGACGCGATCCGCGCGGGCTCGCAGCCAATACGCTGACGGTCGACCTGCACACCGTGAGCGCCGGCGAGGCGCCGGTGCGCAATCTCTTGGGACTGATCGACCGCTGTTATCTGGGCATCGCGGGGCTGGTCGTGACGCCTTATGCCAGTGCACTTGCGGCGACGAGTGCGGAAGAGCGGCGGCTGGGCGTGACCGTGATCGATATCGGTGGCGGTGTCACCTCGATGGCGCTGTTTGCCGATGGCCGGTTCGTGCATGCCGATACGCTGCCGATCGGAGGGCATCACATGACCTTCGATATTGCACGCGGGTTGCAGACGCCACTTGCCGAGGCCGAGCGAATCAAAGCGCTATATGGCACACTAAGCACAGCGCCGTCCGATGGGCGCGAAGCCTTTTCATTTCCGCTGACCGGCGAGGAGCAAGGGGTTTTGTCGCAAACGACGAAAGCCGCGTTGAGCGAAATCCTGCGCCCGCGCATGGCCAGTCTGGTGAATTTGATCGAGGAGCGGCTGGAGCAGAGCGGTTTGCGCTCGTGGGCCGGCGATCGCATCGTGCTGACGGGGGGGACGAGCCAACTGGTCGGCTGCGGGCCCTTCGTCGCCAATCAACTGGGATCGCCGGTGCGTGTTTCAGGTCCGGATGCAGCCGCGGGGTTGCCGGGGAGCCTGTCGGTTCCGGCGTTCTCGACCGTGGTCGGGCTGGTTGCGGCTGCGGCAGGCGGCGAGGGGCTGGTTGCCGCGCTGCAGGACAGAGATGTGTTGAGCCAGGGATATTTGTCTCGCGTCGGTACGTGGCTCAGGGAGGGGTTCTGAGTGAGGCTCGCCGCTTTAAATGAGACACCGCGGTGGGCGTGGAAACCTTCAGAATCCAGAGCAGGGCAGAGTTTTGCCGCTCTCTCTTTCGCGTATTGGGCTGCATTAGCCCTTTGATTGTGAGTCTGATCGACGTCTTCGACGGAAGCTCAACAGCTTCCCTCTCGGCGGATCAGGCTCGTGGCGGACGAAATCCAAGCGGGCGGGGGCGCCCGGGGCAAGGCGAGGAAACCCATGAGCATCACGCTGCAACTGCCGAAGCTCACCGACTTGAGGCCGAGGATCACGGTGATCGGTGTCGGCGGGGCCGGCTGCAATGCGGTCAACAACATGATCGCGGCGGGCCTGACAGGTGTCGAATTCGTCGTTGCCAACACGGACGCCCAGGCGCTGGTGGCATCGAGCGCGGAACATCGCCTGCAACTGGGCGTCAATCTGACAGAAGGACTGGGTGCGGGGTCGAAGCCGGAGATCGGCGAAGCGGCGGCCGAGGAAGCCGTCGATGAGATCCGCGCGCAGATTTCGGGTTCGCATATGGTTTTCATCGCAGCCGGCATGGGCGGCGGCACCGGAACAGGCGCGTGTTCGGTGATCGCGCGGATCGCGCGGGAGCTGGGTATTTTGACCGTCGGCGTGGTGACCAAGCCCTTCATGTTCGAGGGCACACGCCGGTTGCGCACAGCGGAAGCGGGCGTCGCAGAGCTGAAGAAGCATGTCGATACGCTGATCGTCATCCCCAACCAGAACCTGTTCCGCATCGCCAATGAGAAGACCACCTTTGCCGAAGCGTTCGTGCTGGCTGACCAGGTTCTCTACTCGGGCGTCGCGTGCATCGTTGACCTGATCCTCAAGGACGGCCTCATCAATCTCGATTTCGCCGATGTGCGCACGGTGATGAAGGACATGGGTGCGGCGATGATGGGGACCGGCGAGGCGGCCGGCGACCGGCGCGCGGTGCTGGCGGCTGAAGAGGCCATCGCCAATCCACTGCTCGACGACGTTACGCTCAAGGGCGCGCGGGGCCTTCTGTTGTCGATTACCGGCAGCCACGACATGACGCTCTACGAGGTCGACGAGGCGGCAAGCCGCGTGCGCCAGGAAGTCGATGCGGAGGCCAACATCATCGTCGGGGCGACCTTCGACGACAGCCTTGGCGATGCCATGCGCGTGTCGATCGTGGCGTCGGGCATGGAGCGGCTGCAGAAGGCGGAGACGGTGCCGCCGCCACCGCCGGAAGCCTGGCCCAACACACGCATGGCGCCGCCGGCGCCTGTGGCGAAGGCTGGGGCTCATGTGGAAAGCTACGAGCAACGCCTGTCGGCTGCGATGGGCGGGCCTGGCGGGCCAGGAGAGCCCGGCCGTGCCGCTGCGCCGGGTGCTCCCCATGGCAGCGCCCGCGAGGCGGGCGGAGTGGCCGCACCCACAGCTGGGGCAACGCCGCAGCCGAATGCATCCGCACCGCGCCCCGTCCAGGCACCACGCGAGACATGGCAGGCGCCGGGCAACGTGGTGATCGAACGCGGCTATCAACCGCCTGCCGGCGGTCCGACGCCGCCACCACCGCCGCCTCAAGCTGGCGGGCGGGACCCGGCCGGCTTCCAGCCGCAGGCGCCCAATGAGGTGCGCCGGCCAGGCGGACGTCGGATTCCCGATGTCGAAGAGTTTCCGGTCGTGGGGCAGCGTGCCTATTTCGCGAGCACGCCGGGGCAGGACGATGCGCGGCCCGCGCCGCGCCCGGTCAGCACAACGGCCGATGAAAATCTGCAACAACCGGTGGGCGGGGAGCGTCGTCGTCCGGGGTTTCTCGAGCGAATCACCGGGCGTCGCCGCCGGGGCGGTGATTCGCACGGCACAGCCGATCCTTCTGACCAGGGCGGTGTGAAATATGCCGGCGGGGCTGGGGCAAAAGGCGACGCGCGGGCTGTCAACAGCGGATCCGCCGGAGCACCTGCAGATTCTGCGCAATATGACGATGCGGTTGAATTGCCTATGGTTTTCAGCCGCAACAAGCGCTAGTTGCGCGCCGCGCAGCGGCGAAATCCGACGTGTTTCCGCGGTCAGAAATATGGCGTAACACAGTGTAAGAAACCGTGATTTGTGTCACTCCGGGGGCACGGCTATCGTTTCAATCGTTAACGACGAACGTAAGTAATCCAAGGGGTTAAGTGTCTTCAGGGACACAAGGGTGGCCCCAAGAACACACCTCACTCAGGTGGGTTCGAACGGAGGTCCCAGCACGTGGGGCCAGCACTTACAGGTCGTCGGGGGTGGGGCGATTGCATGGGGACGGTTACGCAATCGCGCCGGGGACAATCGAGGGACGGCTAAATGTCGAATCGCTTTTTTGGCGCGCGACAAACGACGATTGCTCGCGAAGTTGAGCTTGTCGGCACGGGGGTGCACAGCGGAGCTCCGGTATCGGTGATACTGCACCCGGCAGAGGCCGATTCCGGGCTCCGGTTCGTTGTCACCGACAACACGCGACTGGTCGCCGACATCGCGGCCGACGTCCGTAACGTCAAGAACCTGACCTTGTGTACGGTCATCGGTGACGAGAACGGGGTCACGGTTTCCACAGTCGAGCATCTTCTCGCCGCGTTGCGCGGGCTGGGTGTCGACAACTGCTTCATCGAAATCGACAGCAAGGAAGTCCCGATCATGGACGGCAGCTCGGCGCCGTTCGTCGAGGCGATCGATGAGGTGGGGATCCGCGAGCTGTCCGCACCTCGCAAATTCATCAAGGTGTTGAAGCCGATCCGTGTTCAGGACGGCGACTGCTGGGGCGAACTGGTCCCGCACAACGGTTTCCATCTGGATGTTGAAATCGAATTCGATACGCCGGTGATCGGCCGCCAGCGTCTGGCTTTCGAAATGTCCCCGGGTGTGTTCCGCAACGAGCTTTCCCGGGCCAGGACCTTCGGGTTCATGTCCGATGTCGAGCGCCTCTGGAAGGCCGGCCTGGCGCTTGGCGCCAATCTCAACAACACAGTCGCCATCGGTGATGGGCGCATTCTGAACCGCGACGGCCTGCGCTGTCCGCAGGAGTTCGTACGCCACAAGATGCTGGATGCGGTGGGCGATCTGTCGCTGGCCGGTCAGCCGCTATTGGGCGCCTATCGCTCTGTGCGCGGCGGTCATCGCTTGAATTCACACGTATTGCAGGCCCTGTTCGCCGACGATACGGCATGGACCCTAGTGCAGGCGCCGCGTGTGCGCGATGTGCCGACGGTCGAGGTCGGCTACAGCGCGTCTGCGGCTGTTGCTCTGGCAGAGTAGATCGAGTTTCGCCCGTCTGCGACCGGGGGGTAGGCGGACGGGCTGCGGTTGGCGAGCGCTCAGTCGTCTACGCCACCGCACCGTTTCAGAGGGAAAAAGGGCGTTCGCCCCGGGCGGCGTCTTGAATCGAGGGGGTGGGCCGTCGTGACGACATCGCCTACCCCCTTTTTTGTTTTGCAGCCATGATGATGGCGCAAGCGTGGGATATGTGAACGCAGTCCTGGCCTCAAACCGCAAAGGCCAAGTAACCAGACCGGGTTGCGTGTCGCATCTGCTCCGGCCGGAGCATTGACAGGGTTCACAATCCGGCAGTCGGCAATTGGATTGTGGCCGCCGAGGTCCAGCAGGATCGCGGGTTTACAGGCCGGCAAGTCCACGCGCGGGGCCAAGGATATTATGGTGCGACACCGGCGAAACGGTGGAGTGCCGCGGGACACGGGGGCGACTCGTGTGCTATTGCAACTTTCAGGGCGCAGGGCTTTGATGCTCAATGCGAAGCACTGCGAGATAACGGGTGGGTCCGTCATGTTTTTGGCTCTTGGCTGATGCGGCGCTTGCGGGCGCGGCCGGTGCGTTCGAGCGCACGGCCGGTTCGGTGCGGCATCAAACGCCTCAAGGGGCAGACGTGACGGTGTGAATACGGGGACGATCGAGCGATGAGCATCAAGAGACCGGGTTTCCGCCTGCTTCTCAGCGCTGTCGTTTGCGGCGGGCTCGTGGTGCTGCAGGGCTGCGCTTCTTCGAACGATCTGCAGAAGGCGCTCAATCCGGATCCGCCGGGCGTCATGTACGCGCAGGCCGACAAGCTGCTCGGCCGCGGCAAGTACGAGGCGGCGGCGCAGAAGTTCGAGAACCTCGACCGCGATCACCCCTATTCTCCGGAAGCGCGCCGCGCGATCGTGATGTCGGCTTACGCGTATTACAAGGCGGGCAAGCTGCCCGAGGCGATCGCTTCGGCGCAGCGCTACACGACCATGCACCCGGGCACGAAGGAGGCGGCGTTCGCGCATCACATCATCGCGTCGGCCTATTTCGACGAGATGCGCACACCCAACCGCGACCAGTCTTCGACCAAGAAGGCGGTTGCCGAACTGAAAAAGCTGAAGGCGCTCTATCCCGACAGCGAGTATGCCCAGAAAGCCGATAACCGCATTCGCCTGGCAGAGGACACGCTGGCGGCGGCGGAGATGGAGGTCGGGCGCTATTACCTGAAGCGCTCGAACTATGTCGCTGCGATCAACCGCTTCAAGACGGTGGCGAGCGAATACCAGACGACGGCGCACGTCGAAGAGGCGCTGATGCGTCTGGTAGAATGCTACATGGCGCTGGGCATCAAGCAGGAAGCGCAGACGGCGGCGGCGGTGCTGGGGCACAACTTCCCCAATTCGCGCTGGTACAAGGATGCCTATGCGCTGCTCGAGTCGGACGGTCTGGCGCCACGCGAAGATGGCGACTCCTGGCTGTCGAAGGCATGGAAGGCCGTGCCGAAGCTGTCGCTGGGCGGACCCGGCTGACGCGGCGCGGATGGCGCGGGCGTGCTGAACCTCAAGCAATACGATACACAGTGCTGTACGGGCGCTCAGTGCCGGTGCCCATACACTTGTTTTGTCTGCGCGGCATCCGCCCCTGACGGTGTTAGCGCGGGGCATGCCAGAAGACGGAGGTCTTGAGATGGGCGCAGGCTCGTCGGATCCGTCAGCACCCGAACCCTCTGAGCGGCTCATCGACCGCGTGTTCGAGCGATTCGAAGCACACCACCACGCGATGGCCAACCGCGTCATCCAGTTCATCGCGCTGCCGGTGCTCATGTGGTCGGGGCTTGCGCTGGCCAGGACGTTGCCGCAGCCGGCGTTTCTGGCGGCCATTCCGGGCGTCGACTGGGCTGTGGCAGCCGGTCTGATTATCAGCGGCGGCTATGCGGTGCTGTCGTGGCGGATCGGGGCGTCGATGGCAGTCGTCTGCCTCATCATGTTGGTCATCGCGGCCTACTACGGCGGCAACGAAGCCTTGCCGCTGTGGCAACCGGCGCTCGTGTTTCTGGCGCTGGGGACTGTGATCTGGCTGTTCGGGCGGCGCATCGAGGGGCGGCCGCGGCTGATCAGCGAGATGGCATTCGATCTGTTGATCGGTCCGGCGTGGCTGATCGGCAAAGTTCTGCGATTGCTCCGTATCGGCTATTGATAGGTCGAAGACAACGGGACTGCGCGTGGAGCGAAGCCGCAATGGCCAAGGGCAAGACGTCGATTTCGGGTGAAGCCAGCCTCGCGGTCGAGGCGTTGAGCGCGGAGCAGGCGGAGAGGGAACTCGAGCGGCTTGCCGCCGATATCGCCCATCACGACACGCTTTACTATCAAAGCGATGCGCCGGAGATCTCGGACGCCGCCTATGACGCGCTGCGTCAGCGCAATGCGCAGATCGAGGCGCGGTTTCCCGAACTGATCCGGCCCGACAGTCCTTCGGCGCGCGTGGGGGCGGCGCCTGCGGAAGGTTTCTCCAAGGTGCGCCACCGCGTGCCGATGCTGTCGTTGGGCAATGCGTTCGCGGACGAAGACGTGATGGAGTTCGTGCAGCGCATCCGGCGGTTCTTGAAGATCGCGGAGGACGCGCCCATCGAGATCACCGCGGAACCGAAGATCGACGGCCTGTCGGTCGCCTTGCGCTACGAAGGCGGCAAGCTGGTCGAGGCCGCAACACGCGGTGACGGAACCGAAGGCGAGAACGTCACCGCGAACGTACGGACCATCAAGGCCATCCCGCATCACCTGAAAGGCAAGGATGTGCCGGACGTCTTCGAGGTGCGCGGTGAAATCTACATGAGCCATGCCGACTTTGCCGGGCTCAACGCGACACAGGCGGCGGCCGGACAGAAGGTGTTCGCCAATCCCCGCAATGCGGCTGCCGGTTCGCTGCGCCAGCTCGATGCCAAGGTGACTGCATCGCGACCGCTTGCGTTCTTTGCCTATAGCTGGGGCGATGTCAGCGAGCTGCCGGCCGATACGCAAGCCGGGGTCGTGAAGGCGTTCAAGGCGTGGGGCCTGCCGGTCAATCCCTTGATGGAGGTCTGCGAAAGTGGTGAAGCGCTGCTCGATTACTACCGCAGGCTCGGCGAAGAACGCGCCACGCTCGGCTACGACATCGACGGCGTCGTCTACAAGGTGAACCGGCTCGATCTGCAGGAGCGGCTGGGCTACGTGTCGCGCGCGCCGCGCTGGGCGATCGCGCACAAGTTCCCCGCCGAGCAGGCGATGACGATCCTGCGTGACATCGAGATCCAGGTCGGGCGGACCGGTGCGCTGACGCCTGTTGCAAAGCTGGAGCCGGTGACTGTGGGCGGGGTTGTCGTTTCCAATGCGACCCTGCACAACGAGGATGAGATCAAGCGCAAGGATGTGCGCGTCGGTGACACGGTGGTGGTGCAGCGCGCCGGTGACGTCATTCCGCAGATTGTGCGGGTGATCGAGGAGAAGCGCCCGAAGAACGCCCAGCCGTTCCACTTCCCGACGGCCTGTCCGGCCTGCGGCAGC
>CAZDNY010000066.1:0-10712 GCA_964506885.1 uncultured Hyphomicrobiaceae bacterium
AGCCATCGTGCGGCCGGGCCGGATCGACGAGGTCATCGAGGTCGGGCCCCTCTCACGCCAAAGCGCGCGCGAGATGTTCAAGGCGTTCTATGACCGTGACGGGATTACCGGCTATGCGCCGCAGACAGGCGCCAGGCTGCAGCAGATGTTCTCCACCATGAGCGCGGACGCCGCCGAGATCGAATTGGAGCGACTTGCAAACCCCACCAATCCCGCTTGATGGCGCGCCGCATCTCCCGCGCCTATTGACACGGCGGCTCAGGCCCGGTCGCCGGCCTCTCCAGCAAGGCGTTCACGCCCCAGTGCGGCGAAGACCGTCTCGACGATGCCCGAAGCATTGAGGCCCGCCACCTCGTACATCACTTCGGGTTTGCCGTGCTCATAGAATTCGTCCGGCAGCACCATCGAACGCACCTTCAGCCCCCCATCGAGAAGCCCGGCGGATGCAAGGTGATGCAGCACGAACGAGCCGAAACCGCCAATGGCGCCCTCTTCGATCGTCACGAGCACCTCGTGTTCGCGGGCCAGCTGTCCAATGAGCTCGGTATCGAGCGGCTTGGCGAAGCGCGCGTCCGCCACCGTCGTCGACAACCCGTAGGAGGCCAGCTGCTCGGCTGCCTTCATCGCTTCGGCCAGCCTCGTGCCCAGCGACAGCAGCGCCACCGTCGAGCCCTGCCGCACGATCCGCCCCTTGCCGATCTCCAGCACCTGGCCTTCGGCCGGCATCTCGACACCCGCGCCGTCGCCGCGCGGATAGCGCACAGCCGAAGGACGGTCGTCGATCGCCGCCGCCGTCGCGACCATGTGCTTGAGTTCCGCCTCGTCTGCGGCCGCCATGACGACGAAGTTGGGCAGCGCGCCCAGGTATCCGATGTCGAACGAACCAGCGTGCGTCGGACCGTCCGCGCCCACGAAGCCCGCCCGGTCGATGCCGAAACGCACCGGCAGGTTCTGCACCGCCACGTCGTGCACGACCTGATCGTAGCCGCGCTGCAGGAACGTCGAGTAGATCGCACAGAAGGGCTTCATGCCCTCGCTCGCAAGACCGGCCGCGAAGGTGACCGCATGCTGCTCCGCGATCCCAACGTCAAAGGTGCGGTCGGGGAACTCGCGCCCGAACAGGTCGAGCCCGGTGCCCGACGGCATCGCTGCCGTGATCGCCACGATTGCTTTGTCCTTGCGCGCCTCTGCCATCAGGCTTTCGGCGAACACCTTGGTATAGCTCGGCGCATTCGACTTCGGCTTCACCTGCGCGCCCGTCACGACGTTGAACTTCGACACGCCATGATACTTGTCGTCGGATTCCTCTGCCGGTCCGTAGCCCTTGCCCTTGCGCGTCACCACGTGCACCAGGATCGGTCCCTGCTTGGCATCGCGCACGTTCTTGAGAACCGGCAGCAGGTGGTTGAGGTCATGTCCGTCGATCGGCCCGATGTAATAGAAGCCGAGTTCCTCGAACCAGGCGCCGCCCTGCCACAGATGCCGCGTGTATTCCTCCACGCGCGCTGCCCGCCGCTCCCAGCTCTTCGGCAGCTTCTTCGCCAGCTGTTTGGCGATATCGCGCATATAGAGATAGGTGCCGCTCGAGGTGATCCGCGCAAGATATGAGGAAAGCGCACCGGTCGGTGGCGCAATCGACATGTCGTTATCGTTGAGGATGACGATCAGCCGCTCGTCGCGCGCGCCAGCGTTGTTCATGGCTTCATACGCCATGCCCGCCGACATCGCGCCGTCACCGATCACCGCAACGACGTTGTTGTCGCCGCCTTTGAGGTCACGCGCCACGGCCATGCCCAGACCAGCCGAGATCGACGTCGATGAATGGCCCGCCCCGAACGGATCGTATTCGCTTTCCGCCCGCCGCGTGAAACCGGACAAGCCGTCAGGCTGACGCAGCGTGCGAATGCGGTCACGCCGCCCGGTCAGGATCTTGTGCGGATAGGCCTGATGACCGACATCCCAGATCAGCCTGTCGCGCGGCGTATCGAAAACCCAGTGCAGCGCCACCGTCAGCTCGACCACGCCCAGACCGGCGCCCAGATGGCCTCCGGTCACCGAAACCGCGTCGATCATCTCGATCCGCAGTTCGTCGGCGAGCTGTTTGAGATCGCTCTCGGGCAACCGGCGCAGGTCTTCCGGCGTCGTCACCGTATCGAGAAGAGGTGTCTTACTCACTGCACGTGCACCTTGTTCCACTGGCAGCCGCTTGTTCGGGCGCCAAACTCCGAGGCGGACCCGCTGCTCGGACCACCGCAGCCATATATGGCGGTTAAGCTTTGCAATGCAAATCTAAGGCCGCCTTGCGTCCTTTTTAGGTTACCGGCGCGCCGTCCTCAACCAATCCCTTGAAAAACAACACCGGTTGCATGCCAAACCCGGGCATTTGTCAGCCCTCCGGATCCAGTGGCTCGGTCCCGCGCGGCGCCCCCTCGGCATCGAACGCCAGCTTTTCAACCTTGGCCTCGGCCTGTTTCAAAAGCCGGTCGCAGTGCGCTTTGAGCGCCTCGCCGCGCTCGTAGATGGCGATGCTTTCCTCCAGCTCCACGTCCCCGCGCTCCAGCCGGCCGACGATCGCCTCCAGCTCCTTCAATGCGCGTTCAAAGGACATTTCGCCGATATCGGCAAACCCCTTGCCGGCCGCCTTCTGCGTGCTGCTCATGCTTCCGCCCTCGCCAATGCTCGTATTTGCCCGCTCCGCGATCAGCAGCGAAATCATCCCGCCGCCGCCATCAGCGTCTTGACATGGACACCCACGGAGCGCGCCAGCGCCGTCAGGTCATAGCCGCCTTCGAGCATCGAGACGACCCTTCCATTGCACTGTTTGTCGGCAATATCCACGAGCTGCTCGGTGATCCACATGAAATCGTCCTCGATCAGATCCAGGCTCGCCAGCGGATCGGCACGGTGCGCATCGAACCCGGCGGAGATCAGGATGATGTCCGGACTGAAGTTCTTCAGGGCCGGGAGGATGCGGCTTTCCATCGCCTCGCGGAACTGCGAGCCGCCATCGCCCGACCTCAGCGGTGCGTTGAACAGGTTGCCGACCCCGGTCTCCGAGGGCGCACCCGTACCCGGATACAGCGGCATCTGGTGCGTGGACCCGAAAAACAGGTCCTTGTCGGTCTCGAAGATGTCCTGCGTACCGTTGCCGTGATGGACGTCGAAGTCAACGACCGCGACGCGCTCGCAACCATGCTTGGCGCGCGCATAAAGCCCGGCAATGGCGATGTTGGAGAACAGGCAGAAGCCCATCGCGCGGTTGGCCTCGGCATGATGCCCGCACGGCCTCACCTGACAGAACGCATTGCGGGTTCCGGATTTGGGATCCATGACCCGGTCGACGGCCTCGAGGCCCGCGCCCACCGCTCGCAGCGCCGCCTGCCAGGATCCCGGTGACATCACCGTATCGGGATCGAGATGCACGTGCTCGCCATCGCCCGTCGGCTGCGCCCCGCGCACCATCTCCAGATAGGACTTGGGATGTGCCAGCAGGATCTGTTCTTCGACATCGGCGCGCAGCGGCGCTTCCTCACGCTTCAGGTCAACGAACAGTTCATGGCCCAGAACCTTGTCGATCGCGCGCATCCGGTCGGGCCGCTCGGGATGGCCAAAACCCGTGTCGTGATCGACGAAACACGGGTGGGTCAGAAGCAGGGTTGGCATGTGGGGGCGTATCCTCGGTGGCAAAGGCAGGTCCTTTATCGGACGGCATTATTTTGCCGCCCATGTTAGCCGAGCTTTCCGCCGATGTCACAACCCCCCGAAAAGGCGATCAAAAACAAACCCGGCCATGCGTGCCGGTTCGACCCAAATCCCCAGCCACAGCAGCCACGAGCTTCCCTCAAAGCCCGCCCAGCATCGACAAAGGCGCCAGCTCGACCCCCGGTGGGGGCCGGTTATCGGACGGTACGAAGAAGTCCGGCGCCAGCGGCATCGAAGGATCGAGCCGATAACGCTCGAAATCGGTGACGCCGCCAACTGTGTGCAGGAACGAATCGTCGATCAGAAAATGGCCGCTGAAACCTTTCGCCGGCTGCGTGAACACGAGGTGCGCTGCATCCGCCAGGATCTCCGGCGAGCGGCTCATGCGCATCAGCTTGTCGCCACCCAGGATATTCTGGATGGCCGCCGTTGCGATCGTCGAGCGCGGCCACAGCGCATTGACCGCAATACCCTTCGCCTTGAGTTCCTCGGCAAGCCCCAGCACGACGAGGCTCATGCCGTACTTCGCAATCGAGTAGGCGACATGCCCCGAAAACCACTGCGGCTTCATGTCGAGCGGCGGCGACAGCATCAGGACATGCGGATTGTCCGCCTTCTCCAGGAAAGGCAGGCACGCCTGCGTCGTCACGAAAGTGCCCCGCGTATTGACCCCGAACATGAGGTCGAACCGTTTTGGATCGGTCTTCTCGATCGGCGTCAGCGATATCGCCGACGCATTGTTGACGCAGATATCGATGCCGCCGAACGTCGCCGCCGCCTTGGCAACCGCATCGCGGACCTGCTCCTCCTCGCGGATGTCACACACGAGCGGCAGCGCCTTGCCACCCGCCTTCTCGATTTCCTCAGCCGCCGTGTAGATCGTTCCCTCGAGCTTGGGATGCGGCTCGGCGGTCTTGGCCGCGATCGCGACGTTGGCACCATCGCGCGCAGCCCTCAATCCAATCGCAAGTCCGATACCGCGGCTCGCACCCGTGATGAAGAGTGTCTTGCCTTGAAGCCCAGCCATGCGCGTTCCCCTGTCCGCCGCTGGTCCACACCGCGGCAAAGCACCAAACCAATTCCGACATCCTAGCGCGCCTGTTGAGGGTCGTCAGCCGACGCAATCGGCAAGCGCCCGCAGCTTTCAGACGCGCACCGGCACGATCTGCCGCCAGATCCAGCGCACCGCGCGAAACGGAAGCGTTATGATGAACCAGATTTGGCCAAACAGCGCCGTCACCCCGACCCAAAGCCCCGCAGGAATACCGACGAGCGGCAGGAACACGAACGCCAGCAGCAAGAATCGCACGCTGCGCGCGGCATGGAAACCGAATGCACCAGAATATTCGCTGCGCTCTTCAGCCGGCCAGATTCTAGCCCACCAGGCTTTGACGTAGCTGAGCCCCGCCAGCCCCAGGACGAGACCGGCGATATAGAGAAACTGCGCGAGCGACGGGATACCCGGCACGATCCTCCGGTCCAGTTCCTGCTGGCGTTCCTTGTCGGCCAGATCGGCATCGATACCGCTGGTGATGACATTGCCAAGCGCTTGAGAAAAGATACTCTCCGTCCACGACGTCAGGGTATCCGTTATACCGCCCGGACTGGTCCCCACACCGCCGCCCGCCGGCTTGACGTCGAACGCAATCCGCCCTGACAGGCCCTCGCGCGCCTCCAGCACCATCGGCTCGCGATGCGCCCCCAGTGCATCGAGAAAATCTGCGAAATCGGCACGCTTCAAGGCATCGCCGAGGCCCTTGACTTCCACCTTCTGCCAGAACCAGTTGCTCCCGCCCGGCTGCAACGGGTCGGCCGATTGCAGCACCACCAAATTGACGTCCGCCTCTTTGGCCGCACGCTTCAGATCGCCCACCAGCAGCGATTTCTCTCCACCCGCAGCGCGGAAATGCAGAAACTCGCCTTCGAGTCGTCCGGTCACCACAACGGTCTGCCCCTTGATCGATGACAGTGCGGCCGGCAGCTTCCAGGGGTCGATCTTGTCGATCAGCGCGACCTTGCCCTGCGTCTCGAAACGCGGCGCCGCCGAAAGCGTGTGCGCCGCGCCCGGCTCCAGCGAAACGACGCGAATGCCCGACTTCGACAATGGACGCTTCAGGTGCCACAGCGCTTCATCGAACAGACGGCGCTCGCCGAGGCGGATCGACAGATAAGGCTTGAGCTCGGCGACCAACCTCGTACCACCACGACGCGCCGGATCGGGCCGCAGCCTGTAGCTGCGCCCGCCCGCCAGCAGATGCAGTTCCGAACCCGCCGGCAGGTCCTTGATCGTTTCGGGCCGCGCGAAGACCGCATCTTCCGACAGATAGAGTTTGAGGTTCCCCTCCCCCGCATGGTCCGGCGCGAGTGTCTTTGCGACGCGCGCCATCTCCTCGGGATTGGCCGCAGTGAAGACCTCACCGTCGCGGTTTGTGAACTTCCAGTGCCCTTCCGGGGTCGCATGCGCTCCAAGCGCCACGCTCTTTGGATCATCCGGCAGCGTCTTGAGATGACGGGCCATACCGCCGAGATTGTCGAGACCGTGTCCGGCATGCTTGGCGGCACTCCCGCCAGCCTCACCGGCTTCGCGCAGGATCTTGGTCAGCCAGTTCGCCTGAGCGGGACTGACCGTTGACATGAAGGCACAAGCACCAGCACCCGCAAGCAGCACAACCACTAGCCAGCTGCGCACACCACTCGCCAGGGATTTCGATCGGACAGGCCTCATGCCTGACAGTCCCGTTCGTTGTCGGCCACCCGGCACCAGATCAGCTCCCCCGCAGCTTTGAAAAATCTGCCGGACGCTTCTCCATGAACGCCTGGAACGCTTCACGAGCCTCCGCGCTCTTGAGTTGTTGCGCGAAGATGGCCGCTTCCTCGTCCGTCCGCCGCGCCACGGCATCGACATCGCCGCGCAGCAGACGCCGCGCATGCGCAAGGGCCGCTGGAGGTTTTCGCGCCAGCGCCGAGGCGACGCCCATCACATGCTCTTCCAGAGCATCACCGGCGACGATGGCATTGACAAGCCCGGCCGACGCCATGGTTTGCGCATCCATCGGCGCGCCGAGCACCAGCATCTCGAACGCGCGCGCATAGCCCAGACGCTGCGGCATCAACAGGCTCGATCCAGCCTCCGGCACCAGCCCGAGATCGAGGAACGGTGTCTGGAACCGCGCCGTGGGCGTGGCAAAGACCATGTCGCAATGGAACAACAGCGTCGTACCGATGCCGACCGCCAGCCCGTCGACACCCGCCAGCATCGGCTTTTCGACCCGGGGCAGCAGGCGAATGAAGCGCAGCACGGACTTGAGCACCGACTGATCGCCGCTCGACGAGGCGAGAAATTCGCCGATGTCGTTGCCGGCCGTGAACACCCCGTTGCTGCCCAAAAAAACGTGACCCGCGACCGCCGGATCGCCGTCGCCCGCTTCGAGCGCATCCGACAGCGCGTCATACATGGCGCCTGTCAGCGCGTTCTTCTTCTCCGGCCGCGCCAGACGCAGCAGCTGGACCGGTCCTGCGCGCGAAATGTCGATGTCGCTCATGACGCCTTATCCATTATCGACCTCACATCCCCAGCCGATCCGCCGTCGCCGCGAGCACCGATTCGGCGCCTCCGGTCACGGTTTCCGCCAGCCCCGGTGCTTCGGTCGAAACGTTCTCGGCGAAAAACCGCGCCAGCATCACCGCACGCCCTCCCCCGTCGCCGTCGCGGATTCCCCCAACAGCACTGCGCCCCAGATAGGCGCCGCCCGCCGCAATGCCGAACAACCGCAGATAGGGCGTCGCACTCGCCAGCGCCGCTTCCGGATTGGACCGCAGCTGCTCGCCCATCCACTGCGTCGCATGCGCCAGCGCCTTGAGCGCGTGACTGAGCTTGTCGGCAACATGCATGAGATCGGGCTGGTTGGACGCCGCAACCTCGCCCACCATGTCCGAAAGATCATCGATATAAGCGCGCACGACCGCACCCTCGTCGAGCGGCAATTTGCGCGTCACGAGATCGATCGCCTGGATTCCGTTGGTGCCTTCGTAGATCGGCAGGATGCGCGCATCGCGCAGGTATTGCGCAGCACCCGTCTCCTCGATGAATCCCATGCCGCCATGCACCTGCACCCCCATCGAAGCCACCTCGACGCTTGCATCCGTGGAAAAGCCCTTCGCCACCGGCGTCAATAGGGCTGCGCGCGCTGCCGCCTTCGCCCGCGCGCCCTCATCGCTCGCCAGATGCGAAACATCGATTTCGCCAGCCGTCGCAAGACAGATCATGCGCGCGGCCTGCGTCAGCGCTTTCATGTGCGCGAGTGTGCGGCGAATATCGGCATGTTCGATGATCGCGACCATCTCGCCGGGCGCCCCGCCGAACTTCGCCCCCTGGCGCCGCTCGCGCGCATAGGCTTGCGCATGCTGGCTCGCACGCTCCGCAATCGCAACGCCTTGTACGCCGACCGCCAGCCGCGCCTGGTTCATCATGAAGAACATCGTGTTGAGGCCGCGGTTCTCCGCACCGACCAGATACCCGACGGCGCCGTCCCCCTCACCGAACTTCATCACGCAGGTCGGGCTCGCACGAATGCCCAACTTGTGCTCCAGCCCCGCACACACGACGTCGTTGCGCGCGCCGATCGATCCATCAGCATTGACCAGATACTTCGGCACCAGGAACAGCGAGATGCCCTTTGTCCCGGCGGGTGCATCGGGAAGCCGCGCCAGCACCAGATGGATGATGTTTTCGGTCAGTTCGTGCTCACCGTAGCTGATGAAGATCTTGGTGCCGAAGATTCGGTAGGTGCCGTCCCCCTGCGGCACGGCCTTCGTGCGGATCTCGCCCAGATCGGAGCCTGCATGCGGCTCGGTCAGGTTCATGGTCCCGCTCCACGCTCCCATGACCATCTTCGGCAGGAAGGTTGTCTTCTGCTCGTCCGAGCCTGCGATCATCAAAGCGTGGATCGCACCATGGGTCAGCAGCGGGCACATGCCGAACGACATGTTGGTGGCGTTCCAGATTTCCGAGACGGCCATCTGCGCGATCTCCGGCAGCCCCTGCCCGCCGAACGTCACCGGACACGGAAGCGCCGCCCAGCCCTGCTCGACGAATTGCCGATAGGCTTCCGCCCAGCCCTCCGGTGTCACGACCTTACCGTCGACGAGCTCCGAACCCGCCTTGTCGCCAATGCGGTTGAGCGGATCGAGGACCTCGGCACCGAACTTGCCCGCTTCCTCGATCACCGCAGCGAGCGTATCTGCGTCCAGATCGCCGTAAAGACCCGCGTCCAAGCGTCCCTCCAGATCCGCCGCCGTCTTGAGAGCGGTGAGAATGTCGTCTACTGGAGCCTGGTACGTCATGGGCACATGCCTCCTCGCCAGCGGCCGGTCTTGGTTAACGTCAGACTAGGCGCTTCGCCGCCGGAGCGAAAGGGACGCACTTGACCTTTTCGTCAACGGAGCCGAGATGGCCATCGAGCCAGCCAGCCAGACCAGTATCGAAAACGCAGGCGCCCTGATCCGCGCTGGCGAACTCGTCGCATTCCCGACTGAAACCGTATACGGATTGGGTGCCGACGCGACCAACGGCGAGGCCGTGGCCCGCATCTTCGCAGCCAAGGGCCGCCCCCGCTTCAATCCCTTGATCGTACATGTCGCCAGCCTCGACCAGGCCATTGAACTGGCCGAGATCTCCGGTCTTGCCCGCCGCCTTGCCGAAAAGTTCTGGCCAGGCCCCCTCACCATCGTTGTCAGGCGCCGGCCGCATGCGCGCCTCTCGGATCTGGTTACGGCCGGTCTCGAAACGGTCGCCCTGCGCATGCCGGCCCACCCGATCGCACTGGACCTGATCGCAGCAGCCGGGCGCCCGCTCGCCGCCCCCTCGGCGAACCGCTCAGGCCACGTCAGCCCCACGTGCGCCGGCCACGTTGCCGCCGATCTGGGCGACAAGGTCGCAATGATCCTCGACGGCGGCGACACCCGCCATGGCCTGGAATCGACCGTCGTCACCATCGACGGCGAACGCGTCGTACTCCTGCGCCCCGGCGCCGTGACCGCAGACGATCTGCGTGAGGCCACCGGGGCCGAAGTCGTGCGCGCGTTCGAGGGCGGCGGCGCACCGGTTTCGCCAGGCCAGCTCGCCAGCCACTACGCCCCGCGCGCCCGCGTGCGCCTCGACGTCAAACACCCCGAGGATAGCGAGGCATTGCTGGCGTTCGGGCCCCACGTCCCAGCGCATGCGGGTCCAATCATCAATCTCAGTCCGCGCGGCGATCTCATCGAAGCCGCATCGCGGCTATTCTCGGCTTTGCGCGAACTTGACGCTTCCGGCGCACCCGCCATCGCCGTCATGCCGATACCTCAAGACGGACTGGGCGAAGCCATCAACGACCGCTTGAACCGCGCGGCAGCACCGCGAAGCTGAACCAGCGGCCATCATCGCCCGCTCCACCAAAAGCACGACACCCGGCGACTTGCTCATGGAGCCGCGAACATGGCATTCGAGACAAAGCCGATAGCCTTCTTCACGTCCGGCACAAACACGAACCGGACCAACCCGCGCGAGACAGCCACATGAGCCGCCCGGCCGATCTACCACCGCTCGACGCGCCGACGCCCGAACTCATCTCACGCTTCATCGACATTGTTGGCCCCACCCAGGCCGTCGTCGATCCGGCGGCACAGGCGCCCTATTTGCGCGAATGGCGCGATCGCTACATCGGTGCCACGCCGCTCGTCCTGCGCCCCGGCTCGACC
This sequence comes from uncultured Hyphomicrobiaceae bacterium, assembly GCA_964506885.1. GTDB lineage: Bacteria > Pseudomonadota > Alphaproteobacteria > Rhizobiales > Hyphomicrobiaceae > JAEUMD01. Next base: position 10,441 of record CAZDNY010000066.1, read on the forward strand.
GACGAAGTCTCGCGCATATTGGCTCTCGCCAACGAGGCCCGCGTCGGCATCGTTCCCCAGGCAGGCAACACCGGGCTGGTCGGCGGACAGATCCCCTACGAGGATGGCCGCGACATCGTCGTGTCCGTGGCCCGCCTCAGCAAGATCCGCCACGTCGACCCGTCGGGCCAGTCGATCATCGCCGAAGCAGGCGTCACGCTCGCCAACGTGCAGCAGGCAGCCGACACGGCCGGCCGGCTCTTTCCATTGAGCCTTGCGGCCGAGGGCAGCTG
>CAZDNY010000067.1:0-10652 GCA_964506885.1 uncultured Hyphomicrobiaceae bacterium
CGTCAGCCAGCTTCTCGAGCTTCTCGTAGTTGACCAGTCGCTGGTCCATCTCGGGTTCGACGGTGATCCCCATGTGCGCGATTTCGTTCGAACGCTTGAAGGCCGCATCAAGTCGATCGCACTTGCCCACGATGCGACCTCAGCCGCCAACGGCAACCACGTCCGTCATCTCATGGAAACCGCCATTGCGCTCCATGCGTCCTACCAGACCGAGATACGCCTCAACGGTCCCGACCTCGGCCTGGATACGAAAGCCTATTGCGTTCTCGCACTTGTAATCCACGAACTGAGCACCGGATCGGCCAAGTCGGGCGCCCTCTCCCAACAGGGTTCCAGCCTGCATGTGCACTGGCAGCACCGTCAGGGCCAGGGGCTGATGATCGTGTGGGAGGAGCGACTGAGCGAACCCGCCGCCTTGCTGGATGATGACGGCCTGCGCCTCAATATTATCAAGCGCAATATTCCACACGCCCTTGGCGGCACGGCGGAACTGGAGATCGAACGCGACAGCCTGACCGCGATCTTCCTGATCCCGGATCGTTTCATCGAGGTACCCAGCAAGATCGACGCACAGCCAGCCCGCCAGCGCTACCTACCTCAGCCGTCGCGCGAATTGGCCGACTCCGCGATCCTCGTCGTCGAGGACAACCTGCCATCGGCAATCGAAGCTGAACGCCTTCTGTACGAACACGGCGCGGCCAGCGTCACTGTTGCCGGGAATGTGGCCGCTGCACTGGAGACGATCGCGCGTGCAGCCCCGGATGTCGCACTCTTGGACATCGATCTTGGAGATGAGCACTGCTTCGAAATTGCCGACCAGCTTGACACCGCCGGAATCCCCTTCATCTTCGCCGGCAAGGACGCGGAGATCGCACTGATACCAGAACGCCATGCACAGGTTGCAATCCTGCCCAAGCCTTACGCGGTCACCCAACTGATTACCACGCTGCACGATGCACTTCTGCCCTCTTTGATCCGCACCGTGCTGACAAAACTTCTGTAGGGTGCTGATAGCCTTCCTTTGCAGCCATGCCCCAATGCTTGGCGCGCGACCGACGAGCGGTCGCGCGCCACTGTTATCCGATATTCAAAGCGAACTCAGGGATAGGCCGCCGGTGCCAGCCCGTGTTTGAGACCCCAGTCGTACCAGTTGTCGACGGCAGTGCCCGTGAGCAGTATTCCGATTCCGCCTGTCAACGGGCACAGCACCGCAAACCACCAGGCCCAGCGATGGATCGATTCCATCGAGGCGTTGAAACCCATCGTCCAGCGCCAGAACAATGCCGCGCGCTCCGATGCCGTGCCGCGGTCGGTGATTTGCTCGATCTCGCGCTCGCCACCGTAACGGCTCACCGCCAGGATCGTCGCACCGTGCATCGCAAACAGCAAAGCCGATCCATAAAGGAACGCGATCGAGAGCATGTGGAAGGGATTGTAGAAGAGGTTGCCGTAGTTGAGCGAGAAGTTGTTGGTCCAGTCCAGGTGCGGAAAGATTCCAAACGGCACCGCCTCCGACCAGTTCCCCATCAGGATCGGACGGAAGAAGCCGAGCACGAGGTAGAGCCAGATCGCCGCGGCGAACGCCCATGCGACGTGGGTTCCCATGCCGAGCGCCTTTGCACGCCGGTACATGCGCACCCACCAAAGCAGGATGGACAGTGTGAGGAAGAAACCGGCCATCAACCACCAGCCGCCCTCTTTCAGCGGCGGTATGCCAAGACCGTACTTGGCCGCCGGCGGTTCCAACGCAAGATAGGGTAACTTGCGAACGAACTGGATCGGATCCCAGTTGACCGACGCCCACATATTGAGGCCGATGATCTCGATGGCGATGACGCCGCAGACGATCGACCAGAAGCCGATCGTGCCGAGATAGATTGGACCAATCTGCGCATCACCGATCTTGCCCATCCAGTAGGAGAAGAACGGCTCGCCACTGCGCCGTGAATCGCCGGCCGGCAGCGCGACACCCATTTCAGGATGCGAGCGCACCTGAATCTGCGTGAAGATATTCTGATACTGAGCCATGGCTGAACCCTCGTCCTAACGTTCACGGTCGCGACCAGATCGGCAGCCGTAGCCACCAATCCCACCAGTCGACCCAAGCATTCCCCTCCAGCCAGAGCGGTCCGCTGATGACAATGCACACGGCACTCCAGAAGCCGGCCGACAGGGCCAGGAACAGTCCCAGACGGTGGATTCCGAGCGTGCCGATCGAATAGCCGATGGTGTCGCGGAAGTAGGTGTTCTCGTGCTCGGGCGTCTTGACTGCCTCGCCCTTCTTCGGGTTGACCGAGGACAGGATCAGGCCGCCGTGCAGCGCCAGTGCCAGGCACGTCGTGAAGAAGAACGTGATGGCGATCATGTGGGCCGGGTTGTAGTGGAAATTGCCGTACTGGTAGCCGGTGTTCGATACCCAATCGAGGTGGCTGATGATGCCGTAGGGAAACCCGTAGGACCACGAGCCCATCAGCACCGGGCGAATGACGACCAGGGACACGTAGGCAAGGATCGCGATGCTGAAGGCGAACGGCACATGATAGCCGATGCCCAGCTTGCGGCAGATCTCAACCTCGCGAAGCGCCCATGATCCGAATGCGCCGACCGCGCAGATCGTTATGACCTGCCAGAGGCCACCCTCCTTGAGCGGCGCGAAGCTCAGCCCGTATTCGGCAGCAGGGGGGTTGATACTGAGCCGCCAAAGGTTCCATGTCGGCCCGATCGCCACGCCATAGAGGATGAGCGCCACGCCGACGAACGTGAAAAAGATCGTCAAAACTCCGAAAAGCCCGACGTAGAAGGGACCGATCCAGAAATCGAACAGATCTCCGCCAAGCAGCGTCCCACCACGGACGCGGTACTTCCTCTCGAAATTCAACATCGCCATGGCAGGATCCTCCAGCCGCTCGGCAGCGCACGTCTGCGCGCAATTGTTCTGTGTTCTTGCTGTGTTGCCTTGCTAGAACGGAGGGAGGTTCACAAACTCCCCTCCGTTCTTTGTTGCGCAATCACGCCATCTTGTCGGGCAGCACCAACGTGATCGGGGCCTGCAGAGAAGACGTCGTTGCCGCCTTCCGCGGGCCCTCGAGCCAGTTGAAGCGATCCGTGCTGAGCAGGATGAAATGAATCACCACCGCGAGCGCGAAGAGGAACGTGAAGAGTGCGATCAGCGTCCGGCGCGGATCGAACAGGAGCCATACCTTCCACATGTCTTCGTCTCCCCTCTATGCCTTGAACGTGGGGATATGGGCGACGGCGTAGTGGAACGTATCCATCAACGACGCGTAGCCCTGCGGGCCCGGCAGCCAGGGCCGCCATTGCCACACGAGGAAATGTGCAATCACGGCAATCACCGTGAAGATGATGAAGCTCATCATGAAGATGCTATGGAACTCCTTCGCCTCCTGTTCGGTTAAGCCGGACAAAGAGCCGCCACGAGATTCAGCAGCCATTTTGGTCCACTCCATAGTTGGCCCGAAGGCCGTTACTGCGTAAGCCCCACGCAGCAGGGGCAGAAGTGACTTGACGCCACGACTGGTCTCGGCCCGGCACATGACGGGCGAGCTGACAGCGCCCTAGCCCATGAAAGCGTAGGTCGCGCATCGGTTGGCGGCCTCGTACGCGCGCGACAGCGTTGACCCACCGCGCTCGCTCGCATCCGCGCCAAACCTGAACCCGACCAGATGAAGCGCACGCTCGATAAGGCCGAAGAAGAGGAACACGGCGAAGGCTGCTGTGAGGATCATGCGGTATTCCAGCGTGCTCCCCCGCTTGTGGTGCCGTCGCTCCGGCACATGAGTGATTGAAGCCATGAACCTTCTCCCTATCGTTGTTGTCCGCATGAATGAGGACGCGTGGTCTTTTCGGCGCACGCGGATACGTCGGCCCGCCTCGCCTTCCAGAAGCGAGCGGTAGCGCGCCAGGCATGGTGAGCGGCAATCGCCATCAACGCGCGCCTCCCTGGATTTCGATGACACGCTGCACCGTCACCGACTTTTCGCCGTTGCGGCGCGCCGCCCGCTCTGCCGCATCGCGCAGCCGCTTGGCGGCCGAGATACGCACGAGAACCGGCTCGGCTGCCACGAGTTCATCGAGGCGCAAGCGAGCCTCATCGTCCCAGGCGAGTTCCTCGATGTCGCGTGTGGGCGTCGCCTCGACGCGGTCGAGGTCGGAGCTGAGCGGAAGAATGTGGAAGAGCGCATCAAACAGCGCGTTGGCGACCTCTTGCACGAGATAGGTCGCACCGGCGTAGCCCATGAAGGGCGTGCCGGTGTGCCGCCTCACGATGGCGCCGGGGAAGGACGCCGGGATATAGACACTGCGTCGTCCGGCTTCCGCCAAATACATGCGCTCGTTGTAGCTGCCGAACACGATCAGCGGCGGTTGCCCGTGCAGGGCATGGCGCACGGCATCGTTATCCGTCTTGCTACCCGGGCGCCGGGCGAAGGCGAAGCTGCACGGCAGACCGAGCTCGCTCTCGAGGAAGTGGCGGACGCCGCGTGCATAGGTTTCCGATGCCGCGATGCCGAAACTGGCCGTGGCGAAGAAATCCTGCGTGACCGACCGCCATAGGTCCCAGATGGGCTTGATCGTCGTATGCTTCTCGCGCGCGATGAACGGTTCGGGATCGAGCCCCGTCAATTCGCCGAGCGAACGCAGGAAGCTGGTGGTGGAATGAATCCCGATCGGCGCCTGCAGATAAGGCCGCTCCAGCGCCTCGCAGAGCTGCCGCCCGAATTCGCGGTACATCGTGATGTTGACATCCGCGTCCGCAAGCTTCGGCACATCCGCCAAGTGACTGCCCAGCGGGAACACCATGTTGACCTCGGCGCCAACCCCCTCGACCAAGCGCACGATCTCGGCGAGATCGGATGGCATGTTGAAGGTGCCGTAGATCGGACCGATGATGTTGACCTTGGGCCTTTCGCCTTCCGCACGCGGCCTGGGGGCCGGGATCTTCTTGCGGCCAAACTCCTTCCACAGCCAGAAGATGGCTCGGTCGGCGCTCTGCCACTGATCCTCATCGATGGTGCGTGGCAGGAACCGCTTGATGCTGGTCCCCTCGGGTGTCACACCGCCACCGATCATCTCCGCAATCGAACCGGTCACGACGACAGCGGGCAACGACGGATCGAGCGTGTGGTGGGCGCGGCGCATCGCGCCTTCCGTGCCGGTCTTGCCCAACTCCTCTTCGGCAAGTCCGGTCACGACAATGGGAAGTTCGTGGGGCGGCAACGCGTCCGTATAGTGCAGCACCGACGTTACCGGCAGATTCTCGCAACCGACCGGACCATCGATGATCACCTGCAGGCCCTTGATCGCGGTGAACGCGTAGACCGACCCCCAATAGCCGCCGGCGCGATCATGGTCGAGCACAAGCATCAGATCATCTCCTCCGCCTTGCGCCGTTTCGCGTCCTTTGCGAGACGCCGCGCATACTCGGCCTTGAACTGCGGACGGTCCTGGGGAATGTCGCGCCATACGCCTGCCGAAACGCCCTCGCCCACGCCTTCGAAAAAGTCCTGCATCTCGTCGAAACGCGGCTTGGACCCGAGGGCGGCGTTGACCACCTGTGCAAGGGCGCCCGCGCCCGCCACTCCCATCAGGGGCCGCGCCGATATGAGGTTGGTGAAGTAGAGTGCCGGTGTCCGCGCCTGCTTTGCTTTCTGCACCACCGGCGTGGTGCCGATTGCCAGGTCCGGCTCGAATTCCGCGAACGCCGCCAGATCCTGTTCGAGCGAGGCTCGAAAGGCGACGTGCACGCCTTTGGCTTCGAGCCATTCCCGATCGGCGTCCGACCATCTCGTTCGAGGACACGCGGTGCCGACGTAGCGGACATCCGCACCGCTTTCGATTAACAGCCGTGCGACCAGAAGTTCGGACCCCTCATAGCCCGACAACGTGATGCGTCCCTTGATCGGCGCGGATTGAAGCGCGCCGCGGATCGCAGGCAGGACAGCATTCTTGGCCTGATCACGCCGCTCTGCCGCAACGCCGCACGACTTCGCAACGGCGTCGATCCAAGCCGCAGTTCCGTCATATCCGACGGGCGCAGAGCCGATGACGGTGCGGCCCGCCTTTTCGAACTCGCGGATGCTCGCGGTGTAGAAGGGATGGATCGCCGCGGCGACCGAACAGTCGAGTGCACCGTACAGTTCGCGCCATTCGCGCGTCGGAACCACCGGGCCCGCACTCAACCCAAGCGGCGCCAAAATCGCGCCGATAGAAACCGGATCGGCCGGGAACATCTCGCCCAGCAGGGCAACCGACGGCTGCGCGCTGCGACCACCACGCGGCGCCTGCACCGGGCCCTGTTCGACCTCCTCGCGGGCATACGCCAGCATCGCTCCGGCTAGAACATCCTTGGCTTCGGCGTGCGTCGGCACACCGAAGCCCGGGACGTCAATCCCTATGATGCGAACACCGTCAATGCTCCTGGGGAGAAGCCGCAACGGCACGCCCGAAGCTGTCGGGACGCACAGATTGATGACGACGACCGCATCATAGAGCGCTGCATCGGCCAGTTTGTAGACGGCCTCACGGATGTCCTCGAAGAGCTTGCCGGTCACCAGCGTCTCGGAATTGAATGGCACATAACCGACCGTGCGACGCGCGCCGTAGAAGTGGGACGTGAAGGTCAGTCCATAGACGCAGCACGCCGAACCCGACAGGACCGTGGCTGTCCGGCGCATGCGCAGACCCACGCGCAGCGAACCGAAAGCCGGACACATGCTCTGCGGCTGGTCGTGCGGTCCCTGGGGATAGTCGGCCGCATAGCGCTCCAGTGTCTCGCTCTTGCCCGCTGCCCGCGCCGCCCGCTGCAACTCGTCGCGACCGGCATGACACCCAAGCTCCACGCTGCCAACGGCATCGTCGGCGTCGCGTGCTGGTGCTCTTGCTTGTTGCTTCATGCGTGTTGCGGGCGTTGCGGCCCGTACTCCCATTTTCAAACGTCGTCGTAGATCACTTCGAGCGAGGGCTTGGTGATGGCCACGCCGCCGCACATGTCTTCGAACGAAGCCGGCAGCAGCTTCACACCGCGACCGACGTCCTCGCTCTTGAACAGTGAAAGCAGATCATCCTGTGAGAGGGGCGTGGGGCGGATCGGCGCCGCTGTCGCAACGTTGTCGGCGAGGGTTGCAAACAGCCCGCCCCACTCCCCGCCGGGGGTCCCGATAATCTGGTAGTTCGCGCTCTTGCGACGGATGTCTTCGTTCGCAGGAATTGAGGCGAGTACAGGAATGCCGGCAGCACTTGCGAAGGCCTGCGCCTCACCGGTCCCGTCGTCCTTGTTGACGATCATGCCGGCGACGCCAACGTTGCCGCCGAGCTTGCGGAAATATTCCACCGCCGAGCAGACGTTGTTGGCAACGTAAAGAGACTGCAGATCGTTCGATCCAACGACGATCACCTTCTGGCACATGTCACGCGCGATCGGCAGCCCGAAACCGCCACAAACGACATCTCCCAGGAAGTCGAGCAGAACGTAATCGAACCCCCATTCGTGGAAGCCCAACTTCTCCAGCAGCTCGAAGCCGTGGATGATGCCGCGCCCGCCACAACCGCGTCCGACTTCCGGCCCGCCAAGTTCCATGGCGAACACGCCATCGCGTTTGAAGCACACGTCGGAAACCGCGACGTCCTCGCCGGCGAGCTTCTTCTTGGCCGAAGTCTCGATAATCGTCGGGGTCGCGCGCCCGCCGAAGAGCAACGAGGTCGTATCGCTCTTGGGATCGCAACCGATCAGCAGCACCCGCTTGCCTTGCTGCGCCATCATGTAGGACAGGTTGGCGAGCGCGAAGCTCTTGCCGCTGCCACCCTTGCCATAGATCGCAATGATCTGCGTCTGCTTGACAGGCACCTCGCCTGCCTCTTGCGTACCGCTGACCGTATCGGTGCGGCCATCCCGATCACCTAGACGATCACCGGGCGATGCGGCCTCCTGGCCGCGATGGGCGACATCATCGGCATCTTCCAGGAAGTCTGCGACCGAGAGATCGCGTCGTCCGATTGCTTCCGTTTTGACGGATTCCGTCATGCGACATCACTCCAATCGAGAACGAGTTTCAGACACGCCGGGTCGGTGAACGCGGAGGCGTAGGCCGCGTTGGCGTCATTCGGACTTGCGTGCGTCGTGATAAGACCGTCGAGCGAAAGACGACCTTGATGGACGAGATCCCTGACAGCGTGGAGATCGTCGTCCTTCCATTCCGCTGCGATCCGCAAACGCGCCTCGCGCATGAATGCTGGCGCAAAGGCAAACGACAGCCGCTCATGATAAAAGCCGGCCAGGACGATCTCTCCACCGCGGGCAAGCCGCCTGACAAGGCTATCGATCAGTTCGTGATTTCCACTGGCATCATAGATTGCGCGATAGGCCGTTCCGGCATCCTGATCTGGGGTGCTGACACGATAGCCGACGCCGCCATCGAGCCGCCCTGGATCGGTTTCCCAAACGACGGGAGCTGCTCCGCCTAATGCGATCGTCACGCGCGCAAGAAGCCGGCCGAGAACACCGTGGCCGACGATAAGCTCGGGCAGCGCAGCGCCTTCGGCGGCAATTGCGTGATGCGCTGTGGCCGCCAGCGCAAGCAGTATTCCGCGCTCACCGATATCTTCCCTGAAGGAGAACGCCCGGTCCGCTGGCACGACGAGGCGCGAAGCAGCACCGCCGAACAGCGAGCGCACCTCGCCGAAGCAGTGCGCGCCTGGAACGAAAACGCGCTCGCCCATGCGATGGCGCGAACTCCTGCCGGCGGACGTGATACGCCCGACCGTTTCGTAGCCGGGCACCAGCGGGTAGCCCATACCTGGAAACATCGGCATCCGACCGGACCACAGCAACCGCTCGGTCCCCGTGCTGACACCCGACCATTCGACATCGACGACGACGTCATCATCACCCGCCTCAGGAAGATCCAGCTCCATGAGCGAAAGTTGCTCGGGCCTTTCGAGCACCACAGCGACGGTCTTTTGCCGGTCGTAAGCCATTTCGATGACGCAACCTTCCATGGCGGCGAGCGACGGTTACCCAATCGCCCATTCCGTCATGGTAGAATGACATTAATAAATGTCAAGCTTGCTTTACATGATTGATGTCAGGCGCGAGCGACAATCAAACTCGTCTGCAGCGGCAAAGGCGTTCGCATTTTCCGCACGTCGTGGAAGCCGGCGTTCTCGATCATCGCCTTGAGTTCGTCGAATGTGCGCGGACGCCCGCTTCCCATCGCCATGAGATAAAAGCCGAAATAGGCTTCGCCCATCCGTCTGGCGCCGGCGGTTCCAGCCAGCGGTTCTGCGATCAAAAGCGTGCCGCCGGGCGCAATCGCCTGGCGCGCGCGCAGCAGAAGCTGTTGAGCGGGGCGATCATCATGGTCGTGCAAGACACGCACGAAACTCGCAGCATCGGCACCCGTGGGCAGTGGGTCGGCAAGGAAATTCCCACCGATGGCCTCGGCACGCTCCGTTAGACCTTCTGCCTCGAAACGCAAGCGCGCGCGCAATGCCACTGCGGGAAGATCGAAAAGCTTGAGCTTGATGCGCGAGTAGCGTTGTCCGATTGCCGCGAGAAAGGTTCCGTCCCCACCGCCGACGTCGAGCATGCATTCTACGTCTTTGAACGAATAACTTGCGAGCACCTGGTCGGCGATGAGGCTTTGGGAGGCCGACATCAGCTCGGTGTAGGGCGCAACCTGGTCGTCATCGGGCCCGCGGCCCTCATGTTGCGCCACATAGGCCCAGTAGCGTCCGAGATGGCCTGGAGTCTGCGCGCCCCGCAGGAGATTGACCGGCTCCTCGAGATCCCGGTAGAGCGCACCGTGATGGGCAATCATCGCACCGATGCCAGGATTGGCCAGAATCGCAGCGCCGTGGACACCCAGGCCGAAACGACCGCACGAGCGTTCCTCCACGAGATCCAAGGCGGCCGCCGCACGCAAAAGCCGCAGTGCATCTTCGCTAGGCAGGCCAACGCGCTTCCCGAGCGCCTCAGCCGAGATCGGACCGCCCTTCATAAGTACGAAAATATCGAGCTGCACACATGCCAGAAGGATTTGCGAATAGACGAAGCCGGCACACAGATCGAACAGTCTCGCGGCCCGCCGCCGCGCGATCGGTGCCAGCAGCCAGGATGTCGATGCAAACCTGTGAAAGCGTGCGTCACTCAATATCCGGTCGCGTAACGACAGCCAGCGATCGGTGAGCGACGACATCTCTCAATGCTCCGCGTATCGGCGCACAGGACCATCACGCGGCGACCGTGCCCACATCCTTCGGCACCAGTCGCTTTGCCTGCGCCAGAATGATACTCGTCAATTCGGATTTACCGCGGCACGACGGGATCGAAGCCACGGCCTCCTCGAGCAAAGCCTCCAGCCGGGCAACCGCTCCGTGAAGCCCCAGGTGACGCGTCGCGCTCGGACGCGCATTGGCGATATCCTGCCCGCGCGGTTTGCCCATCTCAGAGGCATCGCAAACGATGTCCTTGATGTCGTCGGCAACCTGATAGGCTTCCCCGATGCATGCGCCGTCCACGGCAGACCGCCGAGCAGGCTGCGAAATCCTCGCCGACTGACCATCGTGACGCCGTACCTAGCCGGTGGTTGACCGCGGCCGCGAAAAAGGAAGCCCTTCACCAATAAAACGCAGCCTTT
>CAZDNY010000068.1:0-10634 GCA_964506885.1 uncultured Hyphomicrobiaceae bacterium
CCCTTGGCAGAGCCAGGCGCGTCACGCACCTCGCGGGCCTCTGCCGTTTCGACGATAGCGGCCTCGGCCCCGCGGGCTCTGAGCGCAGCAGCGACTTGGGCCACGAGCCGCGCCGTCTTGACCCCGGCATGCCGGTTGCGCACGATCAGAAACCGGTCACGCCTTGTGCTGGCCGCACGCGTCGGCTGTTCGGCGCTCGATGCTGGCGGAGCCTCATGCATAAACGCGTGATGTCCTGAAGTGCGGCCTAACCCGGCTGCGATGACGAACCCATCTGGCCGCGATGGCGCAGCAGGTGATCTGCCAGAACCAAGGCCATCATCGCCTCGCCCACCGGCACCGCGCGAATGCCGACGCACGGATCGTGCCGGCCCTTCGTGGCGATCTCCGTCTCGTGCCCATGGGCGTCGATTGTTCGGCGCGGTGTCAGGATCGACGAGGTCGGCTTGACGACGAACCGCGCAACGACCGGCTGCCCTGTCGAGATGCCGCCCAGGATTCCGCCCGCGTGATTGGAGAGAAACTGCGGCTGGCCGTCATTGCCGATGCGAATCTCATCGGCGTTGTCTTCACCGGTCAGCACCGCTGCACCCATGCCAGCCCCGATCTCCACCGCCTTCACCGCATTGATGCTCATCATCGCCGATGCGATGTCCTGATCGAGCTTGCCGTAGATCGGCGCGCCAAGGCCTGCCGGCACGCCCTCGGCGACCACTTCCACGATCGCGCCGATGGAGGAGCCAGCTTTGCGGATACCGTCGAGATAGTCTTCCCACGCCTTGGCGCTCACCGCGTCTGGGCAGAAGAACGGGTTCCGGTCGATCTCATCCCAGTCCCAGCGTGTGCGATCGATCGCATGCGGCCCCATCTGAACCAGCGCACCGCGGATCGTCACGCCTGCCAGCACCTTGCGCGCGATGGCCCCCGCCGCCACCCGCATCGCGGTCTCGCGCGCCGAGGAGCGGCCGCCGCCGCGGTAGTCGCGGATGCCGTACTTGGCTATGTAGGTGAAGTCGGCATGTCCGGGCCGGAATTTCTCTTTGATGTCTCCATAGTCCTTGGAGCGCTGATCCTGGTTGCGGATCATCAGCGAGATCGGCGTGCCGGTCGTCACCTGGCGTCCCTCGCCATCGGCAAAAACGCCCGAAAGGATTTCCACCGTATCGGGCTCTTTGCGCTGCGTGACGAAGCGCGAACCGCCCGGCTTGCGTTTGTCCAGGTAGGCCTGGATCTCGTGGGCCTCGATAGGCAGCCCCGCCGGGCATCCATCGACGACGCAGCCGATGGCTGGGCCGTGGCTCTCGCCCCAGGTGGTGATGCGGAACAGGTGGCCGAAGCTGTTATGTGACATGCAAGCCGTCGTAAGTCTCTGGAAAATTGAGGAAAAAGAGGTCGGATGGTGGGCCGGGTGGTGGTTTTGTCTGGTTTCGGCCAAATCACCCCTGTGTGGTGCAAATCACTCATAGGTTGGCATCCAGGCCTCTGCAAGGCGCCTCAGGTCAGCGTGGCGGATGACAGGGGGGCTGGCGGCGGATAACAGTCATATGTCTCGGTGCGATTCGAGCGCGGGCAACGTTGTTTTGATCGGCACGCCAGCCCGCTCTCACTGCGGTTTCACCTCGCGGTCCCCAACCGGATAAACCGGGATGGATCACGGGGGAACCGCCACCGGGGCCAGAGTATGTGGTTTCACATGCGTCAACGGCCGGGATCAGCAGTTTCCGGAGTGGTTTGAGCAACCGTTCTCGAAGCTTTCGTCTCGTGTCGCAATTGGAAAGAGCCGGAGAGCCGCTACTCCGGCTCTTTCTTATTTCCGGCCAGCGTCACGCGGCATCCCGCGCCCTTAAGCTCCGCTGATGCCGCTTTGCCGACGCTCCGGGTAAGCATGATCCCAACCCGTCGTTGCTCCGTCACCGTTCCCGAATGCACAGTCCGTTTCGCTGGCCAGGCCGGGGGGCTTTGGAGGCGGTGTTGCTCATCCGCGCAAGTTCGATCCGGTTCAATGCGGGCCATCTGGCCCTGGGTGCGACCGTCGCCGCCCTCTCGGCAATGGCGCTCGCGGCGCCCTCGGACCGCCGTTTGGGTTTGCACAACGCCGGCCTGTCCGAACCGCACAACCTGCGCGCGGCGCTGCGCTCCGGCCCGATCGTGGCACCGGTCAAGCGTCGCCAGCCGGTCATGCCACCATGGCCGCACGCACTGGTCGCCGCCGGCGATATCGTCCCGCCCGCTCTGGCGCCTGACATGGCGCCTCTTCCCGCTCGCAAGGACGCGGCCCTTGCCAGTGCCCGCCGCACGGCGGCAGCGCAACCGCGCCCGTCAGCGACGACCCTGGCAGCAAGTAGCGGCAAGGCGAATGCAGCGTCCCAGCCGGATTGAACGCGGACTAAAGCCAGCCGAGTTCCCCGCCGGACAGGCGCAGGATCCGGTCCTGCGGCACGTCCAGTTGTGAGATGTCCTCCGGCCTGATCGCTTCGACCAGCAGCCCGCGCAGAGCCCGGCTGACGCCGCCGTGCGAGACGACCACGCACGGTCCCGCCAGCTCCGCAAGCCAGCTTGTCAGGCGCTGGGTCAGATCGGCATAATTCTCACCACCCTCCGGGCGCCAGTGGAACGGGTCTGAAGCCCGCGCGGCAAGGCCTTGTGGATCCGTCCTGGGCAGGTCGCTCAGCAACTGGCCTTCCCAATGACCGTAGTTGAGTTCGATCAGCCGCGCATCGATCGTGAAGCCGTCAGGATCGAGCCCCAACTCCGCTCGCACGATACGCATCGTTTCCAAGGTGCGCCCCAGCGGGCTTGCGAAGTACTTCGCCTCCGCGATCCCCGGCAGCAGCGCACGCAGCGCCTGGCCGTTACGCCGCGCCTGCTCCCGTCCAATATCGTTCAGGGGAATGTCGGCCTGCCCCTGATAGCGGCGCGCGGCATTCCAGTCCGTCTCGCCGTGACGGATGAAGTAGATCGTCGGGCTCTCTCTCAACCAGGCTCGCCCTTGACGACGCTGATGTCGGGTGCGTCCTCGTTTTTCATGCCTTGGACGTGATATCCCGAATCGACGTGGTGCACCTCGCCGGTGACACCGCGCGACAGATCCGACAAAAGGTAGACACCGGCGCCGCCGACGTCCTCGATGGTGACGGTCCGCCGCATCGGCGAGTTGTACTCGTTCCAGCGCAGGATATAGCGGAAGTCCGAAATACCCGAAGCCGCGAGCGTCTTGATCGGCCCGGCCGAGATCGCATTGACGCGGATGTTGTTCTTCCCGAGGTCGGAGGCGAGGTAGCGCACGCTCGCTTCCAGCGCCGCCTTGGCCACACCCATCACGTTGTAGTGGGGCATGACCTTTTCGGCGCCGTAGTAGGTCAGCGTGACCAGCGAGCCGCCGTCCGTCATCAGCTTTTCAGCGCGCTGGGCCAGTGCCGTGAACGAGTAGCACGAGATCAGAAGCGACTTGGTGAAGTTCTCCTCGCTCGTATCGACATAGCGCCCGTCGAGTTCGTTCTTGTCGGCATAAGCGATCGCGTGGACCAGGAAGTCGAGGCGGCCCCATTTCTCCTTTATGGCGGCGAATACCGCGTCCATCGAGGCCTTGTCGGTGACGTCGCACGCGAGCACGAGTTCCGATCCGAGTTCTTTGGCAAGCGGCTCGACACGCTTCTTCAAGGCGTCGCCTTGATAGGTGAAAGCAATCTCGGCGCCTTGCGCCGCGCATGCCTGCGCAATGCCCCAGGCAATGGATCGATTGTTGGCAACGCCCATGATCAGGCCGCGCTTGCCCGCCATCAGCGTGCCGGTGGCCACGGTGCTGGTCGCCCCGGGTGCAGTCATCAGCTTATGTTCCTTGATGTGTCTAAAAAGACCGGACTTCGGCGGCATCCTACACAAAAGGGCCGGTCGGTCCAGATGGCCGCTTGGACAGCCTTTCCAGGGCGCGGGCGCGGTCGATCGCCGCCTCACACCGTTTCGCAGCCATCAGCGCAAACAAGTTGATAAAACGCATCTATCAGTCAGGCGCACCAGCGCCATGGACAGGGCAAGAAGCGATGGCCGCCTGTTTCCTGCACGCGACTGCGCAAGACAGGAAAGCGGGGCGCAAGGTACGCCCCGTCCCGGCCAAGGCGAGGGCTCAGCCCTGCAGTTGCCACTGCCCGCTCGGCAGGCGGCAGGCGATCCCTTCGCTGCGCTCCGAGCGGCTCCCCGACGTCAGCACGACGATCAGATGGCGGCACACCTGTCCGCTCTCGTCCTTGAACGAGGCGGTCGGCTTGATCACGCCTGACAGTTGCCCGTGATAGCGGTGCCAGACGTAGGTTGAGCCGTCGCCGACTTCGCTCAGAGCGAGCTGCAGCGTTTCGAGTGTAGCGATTTCGTCGTTGAGATCGAGCTGGCGGTTTGACTGCAGACCGGCGAACTTGGGCCGCGACCACATCTTACCCGATTTTTCCGAACCAGCCTCGGGACACGAGCACTGTGCCCGTCCGCTTTCCGCGGCAGGCTCACCGGCGCGGGCGAAATCCGGCACGATCAGGATCGCAGCGACAAAAAAAAGCGCTGTAACGGCAGTCGCCGCCAGCGGGAACAAGGAGATATTGGGACGCATTTCACACCACGCGAACTGGAACAACGCACGAACTGGATGATCCAAGGCGACATCGAGGATCACTACAAAGTGTGAACCGATAGGGTTAATAGGCTCTAAACGATTGCCGCAACGTGATTGCGCGCTCCGATTCGCGTGACACGCCGGCAAGGCGCGCGCAATCATGGCCGGCGCTGCGCGAAGCGATGGTAGCGGGACGGCGGCACACCGGTTGCGCGGTCATTTCGACCCGCGCCGGACACGGCAGACGAGCCCGGCAGCACGGAGAACGACGTGAGCGAAGAAAAAGAGATGGGCGATCCCAACTACGCGGCGACCCCGCAGGCTGAGGACTTCGCCACCGCCGAGGACCCCTTCGCGCTGTTCGCCGATTGGATGGCTCTGGCGGTGGAAAGCGAGATCAACGACCCCAATGCGATGGCGCTTGCCACCGCAGACGCGCAAAACATGCCCAATGTGCGCATGGTGCTGCTGAAGGGCGTCGATGTGGAAGGCCGCAACGATCGCGGCTTCGTCTTCTATACGAACCTGGAGAGCGCCAAGGGGGGCGAATTGAAGGCCAATGCCCAGGCCGCGCTGCTGTTTCACTGGAAGTCGCTGCGCCGGCAGGTTCGCGTGCGTGGCCACGTGACAGCGGTGTCGACCGCAGAGGCGGACGCCTATTATCAGTCTCGCCCGCGCCAGTCGCGTATCGGGGCATGGGCCTCCGACCAGTCACGCCCGCTCGAAAGCCGCTTCGCTCTGGAAAAGAACGTTGCACGGATGGCGGCGCGCTATCCGATCGGGGAGATTCCGCGGCCGCCGCACTGGTCGGGGTTTCGCGTCACGCCACTCGAAATCGAGTTCTGGCACGACCGCCCCTTCCGTTTACATGATCGTGTCGTGTTCCGCCGTCCTGCCCCGGATGCTCTTTGGACCCGGACCCGGCTCTATCCCTGAAACGTGAGGATTGCTGTGCGTGGCGCGCGGTGATGAGCTCACGGCGCTGGGGGGTGTGCCGCCAGGTCCAGCCGCGCCAGGCAGCCCGCAGCCGGCACCCTTCGGGCGTGTGTAAGCGTACCTGGCGAGGGTAGCGCTCGCACGCCTGCATCAGCGCCCGGCCCGGTGTCGAGCACGGCCACCATCTGATCGCGACAGACATCGCCTCGATTGGCGCCTGCCGACAGGAGCGCGGTGGCGGCATGCGGTCCACCGATCACCACGCGCTCGCCCGGCCGGCGCGCGCGAAACCATTGCATCAGACCCTGACACGCTGCTGCCGACTGTACATCGGCGGGGGCACTTGGCGCCGCTCGACATTCGCGTGCCAGATCCGCAGACACCAGCCAGACGACCTCGTCTGCCACCCGCAGCCGAACGGCAAGCGCCGCCGCCGTCTCTGTTGGGCCGCCCGATTCGCTCCGATCCATCGATGGCACGACGATGTCGGTGATCTGCTCCTGCCCGGCAATCCGCACGCCGCGCTGATAGCGCACGGCAATCGCCGTGGTTGCTGTTCGCGCTTCGTCGCCCCAGCCGGGTCCCGCCCCGGGCGGCGCCAGAACCGGCCGGATGATCTGGCGCGAAACCAGGACCCGCCAGTCGCGCGCCGGAAACAAGAGCCGCGCATGTGACAGCAGCCGCACGCCCTGCAAGAGCACAACATCCGCATCGAGCGTCGCTACGTCGAAATTGGCCCGCGATGCGGGACGACGTTCCGCGCCGAAGGTATGCCGCCAGATTCGCTGCGGGGTCGGTTGGATATCGACGGCGCCTGCCGCGCTTGCCGCATCGAGATGCCAGCTTACGACCCGCAGCGGCCAAACCTGCGCCAGCCGCCGCATCAATGCGCGAAGCGTGCGATCCCGGTCTGGAGAGCCATCGATCTCTGCCGCACCGCCCCCATCCGTTCCATCCAGGCCCGTATCGGCATCAATACCGGGCGGCAGCACGCCATGATTGCCCCCGTTCGCATCCGCCTCACCGAATGGCGCCGGGTTTTGGCCGGAAGGTGGCGTCTGTGCACGCACGTCCGCCGGTAGGAGCGTCGACACGGTGGTCAGCAGTGCGCATGACAGCAAAGACACGGCACCGAACCGGGCAAGGCGGCCCGCCAGACCTGTGTGTCCGTCGCCCACCGGCCGCGATCTGTGAAACGCGTCCGTGATTGTCCTGTCCTCCGATGCGAACGCTTCAGTCAGCCCGCACTATTTTTTGTCTGATTCTCGGGTATGATCCGCGCCGTTTCCGCAGCACAATCGAAGAGCAATGCAGGTTATCGTCAGGAAAATCCCTCTCGCGCACGCACGCTCCCCAAAGGCCGCCAACCGATGACGCTGGCCAAGGTCGAAGGAGCCCCCGCGCTTGCGCGCTGGACTGGCCGCATCGCATTGTTCTCGCTGGTGCTGGCTGTTTTTGCAGTCATCGGCCATCGCTTTTTTGGACTGGCGACGCCGGTACTCCTGGCGCTGCTCAAGCTGGCCTTCGCCGGCGCAATCCTGGCAATGGTTCTGGCCGTTCTCGCAGCCGGTCGCATCTGGCGCCATGGCGGCCCTGGAGCCGCCCGTGTCGTGCTCGCCCTCACGATCGGGCTGGGCATGATCGCGTGGCCGCTCTCGTTTTATCCAACGATCCAGCGCCTGCCGATGCTCAACGACGTGACGACCGACGCTGCCGCGCCTCCGCCGTTTGTCACGCTTGCCAACGTCCGCAACAAGGCCGGCGCCAACGGTGTGTCCTACAACGCGAGGGACTTCGCAGCCATTCAGCGCGAGGCCTATCCCGACATCGAGCCGATGCTCGTCAACCGGTCCGTCGAGGAGACGTTCGACCTCGTCGTCGACGCCGTGCGCCGCCAGCGCATGCGCATTCTGCGCGAGAGCCCTCCGGTCGAGGAGAATGCGCGCGTTGGCAGTCTCGAGGCGGTCGATCGCACCATGATCATGGGGTTTCCCGACGATGTCGCGATCCGCGTGAGCGGCGATGATGCGAATGCGCGCGTCGATATCCGCTCTGCATCGCGCTATGGCCGTCACGATTTGGGCCGCAATGTCGAACGGGTCCGCGATGTCATGCGGGAAATCGTAACGCGCCTGGAGTCGACAATTCCCGGCGCCGCCGAAAATCGGCGCAAGCGCAACCGTTCGGACAAAAAGTCTAACGGGCGGACAGGCGCTGATCGAAAGAAAGCGGACCCTCGCCGCTGACGATCTCGCGCTCGATCAAATGCTCGACATGCGCCATGACGGAAAGCAGCGCTGCGGTATGCAGCTTGGGATCGAGCTTGTCGTAGATGAGTTCGGCGACCTCGCGGACCGTTTCGCGCCCGTCGCGGATCGCCGCCACGATTGCCTGTTCTCGCCACCGGCGGTGCAGCAGATAGGCTTTCACCATGCGCGTTGCTTCCGTGATGCGGCCCCCGTGCCCCGGCAGATAAAGGTTTTCCCGACGATCCAGAAGAAGCTGAAGCGAGGCGAGGTAATCCGCCATCCGGCCCTCGGGCGGCGCCACGACGGTCGTGTTCCAGGCCATCACGTGATCGCCGGAAAACAGGATGTCGCGGCCGTGAAGTGCATAGCAGATGTGGTCGGGCGCATGCCCCGGCGTGTGCAGCGCGCTCAGTGCCCAGTCCGCTCCGGTAACGACATCACCATGGGCAAGTTCAATGTCCGGGGCGAAATCGATGTCCACGAACTCTGTGCCGGAAGGACTATTCTCGATGTTGCCCCGCTCCGCCCCCGTGCGCCGGTAGCCGCAGGTGGTAGCTCCGGTCGCTTGCTTGAGCGCCTCCGCATTGTCGACGTGGTCGCGATGCGTGTGCGTGATCAGGATATGCGTGATCGCCCGCCCGCCCGCGGCCTTGAGGATGTCGTCGATGTGCTTGTCGTCGCGTGGGCCCGGATCGATCACCGCAAGTTCGGTCGAGCCGACCAGATAGGTGTTCGTGCCTTTGAAGGTGAACGCGCCCGGATTTTCGCAAACGAGCCGCATCACGCCCGGTCCCAGGCCCGAAGCGACACCGTAGTGGAAATTCATGTCGGTCTTGAAATCGAGGTCGTTCGCCATCGCCTGTGCGCGCACTCGCTGTAAGGGTTGTTTCCAGCAGCCGGAAACAGGGACGTTGCCGCGCCCGAACGAGGCCTATCAGGCTTTGCGGCAGGAAACCAGCACGTCGACCCGAACCACTGGGGCGTCAGCGCCGACACCGCGCATGGGAGCGATCTTGAGCGGAACCGGGCCGTCCTGTGGCCGTGATCTTCGCTGCGCAGGGGGTCATTCCTCCGGTCTCCGCGGCTGCGCGCAGCAGGCCGTCCGTGGTATGCGCTATTTGGGCCCCTTGTCGAACTTGGGCAGCGACTCGTCGATGGGATGCCAGACTGGCGCCGAGGACGTCCAGAATTGAGCTGCCGGCTTGTAAAGCGATGGATCGTCGAGCGTTCCGGCTTTGATCGAGACGATGTCTGGAAAACCGCTGTCCTCGGCGAAGATCGGCGTGCCGCACGTGCCGCAGAAATAGCGCCGCCGCCGATTCCCGCTATCCGCAACGTTGTCGTAATGCGATGGCATGCCCTTCGTGATCTCGACGGACTTTTTGCCCACCACGAAGACGTAGGCCGGCGCCCCACCGCTGACGTACTGGCAGTGTCGGCAGTGGCATGCGGCCGACGCCAGCACCGGGCCATCGACCCGGTAGCGCACCGCGCCGCACAGACAACCGCCGGTAGCGTGCATTTCTTGCATCAGCGCCCTCCATTCCAATCGGCGGACCGGCGATCCAGTTCTCGGATCCCGGCGCCCAAGCCCTGGGCCGCCACGCGCCGTGTGCACCGCCGCAACCCGTGTTCCGGAAGCTGCGCCAACGTCTCCCCGGTCTGCGACTGCGTCAAGGCAAGTTCCTTCAATTGCATGATAGGCCGAACAAAATTTACTTGCCAACCATTCTGCGGGCACCTTCCAATGGTGGTGTCGCGTGGTACCGCCTGTGCCGTCGGCCGAACTCCTGATGCGCCGTGTGGGACGCCCCGGGAAAGTTTCGGCTGTGCACCTTGGCCTGCAGGCGTCCTTCGAAGCCCGTACGTGCGCGCAAAAAGTGCCGATCGTCCTTTACGTGTCTTCAGCGCTGGACTGGATTGCGCGGCGACGATGGCCCAAGATGCACGAAGGCGTTGCCACCTGAGGCTACCGCGGACACATTATCCGGCAAGGGTGCGGCCGCGCGGACTGCGCGGTCTTTCGGGCCGCAGCGGATCGTCGGCAGGCGGAATGGGCTGAAGGGCCGTTGAATACGAAACGTGAGATATGAGTTCGATCAGGCACAACGCGCAAAACAAGAAGCTCTAGGAAGCTCGAGGAGTACGACGACAATGGCAACGATTGAGTGGCCAACGTTCAGCGAGACAGAAAACGGAAAGCTCAACGCGGCGCGGCGCCAAGCCCACAACGCGGTGCACTGGCTGGTCCGTTTCGCCAACAGCTATATCGAGCCTGAAGCCGGAAACGGTCACACACAGCTCGTCTGGAATCCCCGTGATGGCGTGATCGAGACCAAGCCGTTTCTCGACGCATATTCCGTCGAACTCCGCGTCGGTCCGCTCGAGATGCAGTTCCGCGAGGGCGGCAAGCCCGTCCCTCATACGCTCGACTTCGAGGAGCGCACGCCGGCTCACGTCGAGGCCTGGGTCCTGGTGGAACTCCTGCATCGCGGTATCGACCGCAGCCGCTACTCCAAGGATCTCCCCTATACGCCCAACGACCTGATGTGGGGTGATCACGAGGACTTCGAGCCCGAGGCGTTCAAGACCGAATTGAGCATCATCGACCAAAGCTTGCGATCGGGTACGGCCGTTCTGCAGGCACTGCGCCGCAGCGACGACAGTGGCGTGGCAGCCGACACACCGCTGTCGTGCTGGCCCGAGCCGTTCCAGGTCGGCTACGAGATCCCCCTGCCCCAGGGCAGCGGATCCAAGTGCCTGCGGATCGGCATCTCGCCGGGCGATGGCGTGCGCCCGGAGCCTTATTTCTTCGTCGGCACCGAACAGCAGGCCCAGACCGCGAGCTT
>CAZDNY010000069.1:0-10618 GCA_964506885.1 uncultured Hyphomicrobiaceae bacterium
GGCAGGACGCCGAGAGGCGCCTCCTCGACACGCAGGTCGGGAAGCTTGAGCTGCTTGACGGCGTCCTTCACCCAGATTGCGCCGAAGCTCTCCCACGCCAGCACGTCGACGCCGCGCTCGCCCAGCAACGACCACATCGCCGCTTCGAAGGCGCCCGTGTCGGAGCCCGGCATGATCGCGCACACGAACCCGTCGGGCACGCCGAGGATCTCTTTGGTCTTGTCGATGGCGAGCTTGAGCCGCGCCTTGCCTTCCTTGGAGCGGTGCGAGCGGCCCAGCAGGGCACCCTCGATCGCCTTGACCGTCCAGCCCGGGCGCTTGGTGCACGGACCCGATGAGAAATTGGGATTGGCCGGCTGCGTCGCCGGCTTTTGAGCGGTGGTCATGGAATTCTACCCTTCCAGATAGTTGCCCCTCGGTGGGGAGGGGTGGCCCGCCGCTGGGTCTAAGGCGTCGTCGTGCCGGCGTCAATCGGGGCATGAGCGCGCGGCGCCGGTCGTGCACTGGCATCCTGTATCCCACAAACCGGCTGGTCCCGGAGCCGCGGCGGGCGATCAGGTCCGCGTGCGGCCGACGCCCCTCAGGCCCGCGCATAGCAAAAGGGCGGCCCGCTGGACCGCCCTTTCGATTCGAGCTGAGACGCTTAGATATCAATCGATGTTCACGCGCAGGCCCGCGCGGATCTGATGCTCGTTCTGTGCGTCGAACGACATCTTGCTGCGGCTCTGGACGCCATCGATATCGTGGGCGACGGTGATGTCGGAACCGCCGATGTGCAGGTAGCGATAGTTCACGTCCAGCATCATCGAGCGTCCCAGGTCGTAGGTGAAACCGACCATGGCCGCCGCAGCAAACGAGACGGTCGTCGTCTTGTTGTCGGCCGAGCTTTCGTAATGCGTGGGCGCGCCGCCGCAGGCATTACAGATGTCCTGTGAAACGTAGGAGTTGCGGTCCAGCAAGTTGACCGCAAAGCCGACGCCCGCACCGATGTACGGCGTGAAGCGCCGCTCTTCACCAGCCCCGAAGTCGAAATAGGCGTTGGCGAGGAACACGGCCGCGTCTTTTGTCGTCTCATCGCGGATCGACGCGGTTGCAACGTCGCCGGCAAGGTTCTGATAGTCCATGGTTCCGTTGAAGACGCCGTTCTGCTGGCGCACCCAGTCGAGCGTCAGGTCGGTGCGGAAACGATCGCTCCAGTAGCGGCCGACACCGATACCGAATGTCATCGGCCAGTGTGCATCGTCCTGCGCCCACGATGACGGCATGGTGACGTCGTTGCCAACCGCATCCTGCCCGTAGATCAGCCCTTCCTCGCTGAGACCCATATCCTGCGTCAGACCGAAGCCGATGTCGCCGCGCAGGTAGTAGTCGGCTTTGTAGACCGGAATCGGTACGGGCGCGGGCACCGCGACGCCGCCGGCACCGGCATCCTTGACGCTGCCATCGCCATAGACGTAATGCTGCGCCCCGGCGGGTGCGGCCGAAACGGTAAGCACGATACCGGCCAGCACGCTTGCAATCTTCAAATTCATAACTTTCGATCCCTCGTTCCGGCGTCGGGTCGAATGCCCTGGCCTTGACCATCTCGACTGCGTAGTTGCGTCCCGGCGACGAAAACTGCACCTGTCGGCGCTTGGGATGTCCCTTGAGGGATTTTGGCGCGGCAACGGCCGGCATACGCGAGACGGGAACCAAAAGGACCCTTCAGGCCACCCCGACATGCGGCATGTAACAACGCTTGCCGCCGGGGACACCGGGCCACGACTGGATCTGGCCCGGCGGATTTCGTGGAAACTCACGGGGGCGCGCAAGCTGGGATCGCGCCCCCTATTTGGCCGTGCGTCAGTTCAGGTTGTAACGCAGGCCGAAACGGAACTCGTGGGCATGGATGTTCTCGACCACTGGATCGTCGGAGATCTCGACCAGGCCACCACCGAAGTCACCCGTGACCGGGCCGGTCGTCGCGTCGCCCAGGTAGAGGTAGCGGTAGCCGATATCGAGCAGCAACCCGCGGTTCGATGAAACGACGATCGGAGCATCCTTGGTGCTGCCGCCATAGCTGACACCGTTGCCGCGACCAGCGGTCAGGTTGACGGTCACACCGGCCATGAAAGCGGCAGCAACGCTGTTCGTCGTCTCACCTTCGATCGTACCGGTGCAGCCGCACGTATCAGTCACCTGACCGTTGGTGGTCTCATGGCGCACCCACCCCAGGCCGACGCCCAGGTAGGGAGAGAAGCGGCCGCCCTGGTTGAAATCGTAATAGAGGTTGGCGAGCATCAGGTGGCTTTTCAGCCCAAACTCGCGCGTACCATCGAGGGTCGCGGCATGGTTGTTCAGCACGCCACTCGCGTCCGCCTCGAAGCGATAGTCGTAGGTCACGTCGAAACGGAAACCGTTTCCGAGGTTGCGGCCGACGCCGAAGCCCAGCGACCAGGAACTGTCGATGCTGGTGTCGGTGAGATCGTAGATGTGATCTTCCACCATGATCGGGTCGTCATAGCGCGAATGCGCGCCGTCGACTCGCAGATACCAGGATCCCGAAGGCGCAGCCATCACGGTCGGTGCGGGGATGTAGCCGTCCTTCACGCTGCCTTCATACATATCGGCAGCCTTAACGCTCGTGCCGCTCATTGCGACGATCATGACGCCAATGGCGATCGAGCCTCGAATGCTGGTCATGACTGTCCCTTTCAAGAATGACCCGCTAACACTGCGGCGGACTTGGAACGCGACACGACACCCGCCCTACCTTCGGCAAGCTCGCAGATATTCTTTAAGGAGCACTTAATAGGCGTACCGATCATGCACACCTGCCGCGCACGCAGCCTCGAATGCGGCGCCAGCGGCCACACACCGCTGCCGCAACGCCGAGAAAATGAATGAAGTGTTAATCGATGCGAAAAGCGCAGGCGTCTCGAAGGAACGCCTGCGCTTCAACGATGCGGAATGTCACTGACTGCACGGTTGATCAAACGCGCGTGCGATCGCGCCCAGCCTCAAGCTGCGGCAGCCGCCTGCTTCACGGCTTCGACGATGTCACCGACGACCAGCGACACCAGCGTCTCGTCGTCGCCTTCCGCCATCACGCGGATCACAGGCTCGGTTCCCGAAGGCCGGATCACCAGACGCCCGCTGCCACCCAGCCGCTCGCGGCCTGCATCGATCGCCTTGATCACGCGGCTGTCGTCGAGCGGACGGCCGTTCGCATAGCGCACGTTCTGCAGGATCTGCGGCAACGGGTCGAAGCGCTTGCACACTTCCGACACCGGCTTGCCTGTCGACACGACGACACCGAGAATTTGCAGCGCCGAGACGAGCCCGTCGCCCGTCGTGATGAAATCCGACAGCACGATGTGACCGGACTGCTCGCCGCCGACGTTGTAGCCATGCTTGCGCATGTGCTCGACAACGTAGCGATCACCGACAGGCGTCCGCGCCAGCTCCAGGCCGAGCCCCTGCACGTACCGCTCCAGCCCGAGATTGGACATGACCGTCGCCACGATGCCGCCGGCCGCCAGCCGGCCGCGGCGATGCCAGCTTTCCGCGATCACGGCCATGATCTGGTCGCCGTCGACGATCTGGCCTTTCTCGTCGACGATCACGACGCGATCCGCGTCGCCATCCAGCGCGATGCCGATGTCGGCGCGCACTTCCCTGACCTTGTTGACGAGCGCATTGGGCGCGGTCGAACCGCACTCGTGGTTGATGTTGCGGCCGTTGGGCTCCACGCCGACCTTGATGACCTCCGCACCCAGTTCCCACAACGCCGAGGGCGCCACCTTGTAGCCCGCACCGTTGGCGCAATCGATCACGATCCTGAGGCCGTCGAGCCGCAACTCGCGGGGCAGCGTGCGCTTGGCGAACTCGATATAGCGCTCCTGCGCGCTTTCCACCCGTGTCGCCCGCCCGATCCGGTCGGCCGGCGCCAGCAGCTTCGCGGTATCCGACTCGATCAGCTCCTCGATCTGCTTTTCCGTGTCGTCCGACAACTTGTACCCGTCCGGATCGAAAAGCTTGATCCCGTTGTCATCGAAACGGTTGTGGGAGGCCGAAATCATCACGCCCAGATCCGCCCGCAGCGACCGCGTCAGCATCGCCACCGCCGGCGTCGGCATCGGACCCAGCAGGAACACGTCCATGCCTACCGACGTGAAGCCCGACATCAGCGCCGCCTCGAGCATGTAGCCCGACAGGCGCGTGTCCTTGCCGATCACGACCCGGTGCCGGTGATCGCCCGACCGGAACACGTGCCCGGCCGCCATGCCGACCTTCAGCGCCACCTCCGACGTCATCGGGTGCTTGTTGGCCAGCCCCCGAATGCCGTCCGTTCCGAAATACCGCCGTCCCATGTGTTCGCCCACCTTGAGAAATCTTCAACCCCGCGCCACGCGCGAGCCGATACGCGGCCCGCCAGGCGCCGATCGATAGCCAATTTGCAACTTCGCTGCCCCCTGGCCCAGCGCCCCGCAGATCTCGCGGGACGTGGTTAAGCACACCTCACCGGTCTGTATACAACAAATTGCATTTACACACTTTGTGTTAGCCGACCCTAAATGAGATCAAATCATTGAAAACTCAATGCACTGGTGACCGTCGCCCGCCTCCCGCTGCCGCCACTTCCAAACATATTTCCCCGCCCATCGCCAAGCTTTCGGCACATAGGTTTGGCAATTCCGCAACACGCCGGGAAAGTGTCGCCCGGCCACCCGATGGATCGAGAGACGATACAACAAAAACACGCTATCTGTTCGGCAAACTCGACAGTTGCGTATCCGGAGCAATTAGATGGCATTCTTCCTGGCCGTGGCGAACCGCAAAGGTGGCGTCGGCAAGTCGACCGTTTCTGTCATGTTGGCACACGCCCTGAGCGTATGGGGCGGCAAACGGGTCCTTATCATGGACCTCGATTCGCAGTGTAACGCCTCTTTGATCCTGATCGGCGGCCAGGGATGGAGCGAGGCCCGCAAGTCCAACCGCACCATCGCCGACTACTTCTTCGACCTGTTCGACGGACAGAGCCTGCAGCCCAAGGAGTACCTGCTCCACGGCGTCGGAGACGTCGCCAACGGCTCGGGCAAGCCGCCCAAATTATCACTGCTGCCCGGTTCCTTGCTACTGGAGGATGTCCAGGGCGAGCTGTTCCTGAAGCAGGCCCACCAGTCCAACGATCCCGATATCGTCGCCAACCGCGTGCGTGGCCGCCTCGAGCAGCTCCTGCGCCGCTTCGAGGGCTCCTTCGACGTTGTCATCCTCGACTGCGCACCGGGCCTGTCGTTCGCAGCGCTTGCAGCGCTCAAGATCGCCGACAAGGTCCTGGTCCCCTTCCGGCCAGATTACGTGTCCCAGCTCGCCGTCGACCGCATCGCGCTCATCATCGAAGGAAAGCGCAACCTCGACGACCTGGAAGAGATCCCGATAGAGGACCGGCGTTACGTTTGCCTTGCCAACTACGTCCGCGATGCCAACGGCCGCGAGCGCACGTTGATCGAGGAAATCGGCCTCGTCCACCCGATGCTCGAGACCCAGATGCCCCAGCGCGACGGCATCGCCAACGCGTTCGACTGGGTGGCCGACCTCCAGCCCATCGAGCAGAAGTACGGAAACGGCGTTGCCGACCTCAAAAAACTGTATGCAGAGATCAACCCTCTCATTGACAGCGCCACCGCCGGGGCCTGAGATCGTGGCCAACGGAACGGCAGGCGAATCGCCGCCCAACGCGTAGGAAGCGATGGCAGGTTCAGCACAGTTCTGGCCAGGCCCCCGGATGCGGGCCTTCTTCCGGTCGATTCTGGCCGCAGATCCCGGCGTCGACGCGGACACCGCCGACCGCCTGTCCGAGCGGCTGACCAAGCGCGTCGCGCGCATGCTGGTCTGGGATTCGAGCGGCGCAGACGAACCCGCCGCCACGGGCGCGACCGCAGCAGCCACAGCGCCGCAGGATCGGCCAGACGATGAAGCTTCCCCGGCACAAGCGCCAACGTCAGCGGCTGCACCGACGTCCACAGAAGCACCCGAGCCGTTCGACCCGTTCGCCTTCTCCATTGTCGTCGTTCTCAAGCGCCAGGGCCGCGCCGCTCTGATGAAGCGTCTCGACGCCATCACCGACGCCGCCCACCTGCACCAGATGGCCGTCGCCCAGCACATCGGCATCGACAAGTCGATCACCGCGCCTGCCAAGCTGCGCGAAGCGATTGTCGCGGGTGCCGAACAGCGCCTTGCCGACCGCCGCGCGGCAGCCAGCTGACGGCGGTCATGCGGCCTGCGCACGAGAGCCGTCAAGCTCTGGATGGCTCTGAAGTGATCAGGGCGACCGCCCATCCCGGCCACGCCGCCCGACATACCCGCACAAAGACGTCGCCACCGCACCCGAAATGGCAAGCATCGCCATGAGTTCATAGTGCCGGGAACTGACCAGGAACGACGCCAGCATCACCGCCGCGGTGCCGAGCCCGCCCGCAAACCACCAGCGCGAACGCATGGCAGACGTGTCCTCGCTGAACGTCCGCAGGCCCAGCAGCGCCAATGCACTGGACGCGCCCCATACGACGCCGCCGACGAAGCCAATTCCCGCAACGGTGAAGATCGCCTCCGCATAGACCGGTGATATGACATGCGGACTGTTGCTCGCCACATTGGTCGCCGCATCGTTGGCCAGCGCGACAATCATCGTGGCAAACACGAACACGGGTACCCCCAGCACAACCAGAGCCAGATCCCCAGCCCTGCTTATTCGCGTTTGCCTCATCCTCTCGTCTCCGCGCGCACTCTTATGCTTCTCGAAACTCCGGACCGACGAAGCGCCTGACCGGCCGACCGCGCTCCAGTTGGTCGTGTTGCGCGTGTCGTTCGCTTTTTTCCGCCTCGCGCGCCAAGTCCTCCTGCGCTGCAATCAAAGCAGCCAGACGCCGCAGCGCCACCGCCTTGTTGCGATGCTGCGACCGTTCCTCGCGCGCGACCACGGCGAGGCCGCTCGGCACATGCGTCGCCCGCACAGCGCTGTCGGTCGTGTTCTGATGCTGCCCGCCCGCACCACCCGCACGAAACGCTTCGAAGCGCACCTCGCCCGCGCGCAACTCACTGCCCCCTGCACCGCCGCGGCCTGGTGCCAGCTCCGACACACCCACGAACCAGTTCTTGCGCCGGTGATGCGGCCTGACCGGGCTTTGCGCAACCCACAGCACCGACCCCGCCCAACGTTGAACGAAGGCAGCGGTCCCATCGTCGTCACCGTCGATGATCACCAATGCAGAGCCCGGCCCACGCGCATCGGGTGCCGGTCCCTCGACCACATCGGCGCTAAGGCCGAGCCCTTCGGCCTCTGCGCGCATCACCGCTAGCGCCCTGGACAGTGCAATGCGGCATTCGGCCGGGCCGCGCCCGCTCGTGATTAAAAGACGCTTCATCGCCAGTCCTCCCGCGCCTTGCGCCGCCCGCGACCTTCCAAGCGCTCACGCCTGACCGCTCGCAGATCCTTTTCGCGCCCAGCCCGTGCCTCGTCCTTCACCGACTTGAACGTCACCACAGGGCGCAGCGTTGCCACCACGCGCGCCAGGCGGAAACCCTCGATATCCGCAATCACCTGACCGATCGACTTGTACGCCTCGGGCGCCTCCTCGATCAGCAGATTGCGATCCTCACACACGACGATACCGCCAAACGGATTGCGCCCGAGACGCAACAGATCCGACTTGGTGCGTCCCACGCGCCCATGCATCGACCCGCGCTCGTACTTGCGCCCCGCTCCGTGCGCCAGAGTGGCCAGCGCCTCTGCAGGTGCATCCGCCAAAGGCTCTACGAGATACGTCAGCGCACCGCGCGAACCGGGCACGGGAACCAGCCCGCGGTCGGCCGCAGCGGCCCCCTTGCGATGCAGCACACCCGCCGGTGTCACCTCGGCCAGGTTATGGCCGACATCGTTGACAAGCATCACGTCCGTCTTCAAGGCCGCCCCGGCACGCTCGGCGATGAGACGCCGGTTGAGCACCGCCCAGCGCACCGCATCGTCATGAGCAGCCAGATAGGCCTGCCCTTCCTGCCCGTCGGGATCGAGCGCCGCCGCTCCGGCCGCCAGAACCCGCTCGAGTATCGAATAACCAAGTCCCCGCGAGCCCGAATGCACCAGCACGAAGGCACGGTCCGCATCGATCCCGGAGCGCGCGGCAACCTCGGGAACTGCGATGGCGTCGACCACCTGCAGTTCGCAGAAATGGTTGCCGCCGCCGACCGTCCCGAGCGCGCCGTCGAATCCCGTGTCATCGAGGCCCGCCGCGATGCGCCGCGCGGCCGCATCGCCGTCCCACGCACCGCCGAGCGCGCGCATCCGCTCCGCCGCCTTGTCCGCGCGAATCCGCCGCGCCGCCAGGTCGAGCGCGAAAAGCCCCATGCCGCAGCCGATGTCGGCGCCGACGAGTTGCGGATGCACGCGCCGCGACAGCACCGCACACCCCACCGGACCATACTTGCCCGGGTGCAGGTCCGGCATCGCCGCCACCGCTGTGACATCAGTTGTGTTCGCCACCTGCTCCAACTGGCGCACGGCATCGCCCTCGACCCAGGATTTGGACGAGGTGAACATGTGGACAGGCGCACGCCCGTCCACGGACAGGGAATTGCCCATGTCGATAGTCCTGAACAAGATAGTGAGGTTCAGCCGTCACACGGACAGCTCCGGAACGCCGGTCCATCCGCACGCCTGCAAGGCTCGAACGCGGTCAAACCCGCGCACGATCCAAAAAAATGCAGACATGGACGTCATGTTACCGACGCTGACCGGAAGACACCGTTGGGTGGCTTCAAGCCTTGGCCCCTGCGGGGCGGCGAGACGTCTGCGCCATCGAGCCTACTCCCTGGCTTCGTCGAGGTCCTGCACCAGCTACTACGGGCGCAATTCCAAAGACCTACTGGTCCAAAAAACCGGCCAACGCAGACCGGAATGGCGCCGTTGATACCAGAAACGGTTTATCGCAGCAATCCCGTC
The DNA here is from genome assembly GCA_964506885.1 of uncultured Hyphomicrobiaceae bacterium. GTDB lineage: Bacteria > Pseudomonadota > Alphaproteobacteria > Rhizobiales > Hyphomicrobiaceae > JAEUMD01. Next base: position 8,981 of record CAZDNY010000069.1, read on the forward strand.
GCTCCCTGCGCGGACAAAGCAGTCCCATTAACGCGATGGTAGAGCCCCGTCAGCTAATCTAACCCGAAGCTCGTAACGCGTAGGTCGTCATGTATTTTCACCTTTACTTAACGCTCGGACTGGGCGCATTCCTCGCCGTCATCTTGTGGGAAGCGCCGCTGCTCCCGGTGAAACGTGTCCTGCGCTCACGCATCATCAAGGCGCGCCGCGCTGAAGTCTGGCGCAAGCTGATGGCGCGCCCCGCTCACCGCTACACGTCCGACGACCCCGTGCAGGGCACCGCCAATCGCCGCCGCGTGGAAATCGACACCTCCAACGGCCACCGCGAATCCAACGAGATCCTGACCTACGAAACGGTAGGTTCCGTCGAGGGGAAATCTCTCACCCGGACCATCGTCGCCGATCACGACCTGGACTATAAGCCCGGCGCCGAGATCACCGAGACCTGGACGCTCCAGGACCATCCCGACGGAACCCTCGTCACCCTCGCCCATCAGCGCAACGTTCTTCAATCCGTCAGCGCCTTGCTGGCCACCCGCCGCGACATCTACGCCACGCTCGACTGGTTTCAGACGTTTTGTCAGGACGAGGCAAAAGCCGACGCCTCGAAGAACGAGACCACGGTGTTTGCCCAGTCTCCCGCTTCGCTGCGCCGCAATCTTCTCAACGTCGCCTTGTCGCTGATCACGATCGGCTCGGCCGCGCTGTTCTTTTCCTCGACCCTTGCGATCTTGATGATCAGCATCATCATCGTGCACGAGGTTGGCCATTGGCTCGCCTTCAAGATCGCCGGCCACAACAGGCCGCGCATGATCCTCCTGCCCTTCATTGGCGGCGCGGTGGTGTCCGACCAGCCATTCCGCTCAACGCGCGAAGAGGCGTTCGTGAGCCTCATGGGCCCGGGTTTCTCCGCCCTTTACGGAATCGCCTTCATGCTGGTGGCCTATGACCTGGGCACCGACTTCTCGCACATCTTCGGCGTCGACCCTGGACCCGAGTACGTCAAGAACCACTACGCCGGCATCATGTGCGTGGGCGCGGCGGCCCTGATCGGCATCGCAAACATTTTCCAGATGATTCCGGTACCGCCGCTGGATGGCGGTCACGTCTGGCGCGCTCTGCTCCACTCCGACCGTCATCGTTTCGTGCGCTATGTCTTCCCCGTCCTCGCCGTCGCCATCATCTGGTGGGCCTTCTCCACCGGCAACACCATGTTCGCCATCATGGTCGCGCTCCTGTGCGTCATCTGGCCCGCCACCATCTCGTCGCGACTGTCACTGCCTGTCATGTCAGCTGGCGAAAAGACACTCGTCGGGACGGCCTATGTGGCCATTTCCCTGGTTCACCTTGCACCGATCTACGTCCTGCTGCGCCCGTTCATGTGACAATCGAAGTTGCCGCGATGCGAATGAGAATCAGGCTCGCGCGGCAGCTGCGCCATGCTCTGCGATTTTTTTCTCGACAAAGGATTGAAAAGCCTCCGCGGTGAGGTCTGACGTTGCGAACGCATTCTTGGGCACCATCACGGCGGCGCCTGGATCGGTCCACACGAGATAGGTGTTGTCGGCTTCCGACATGTCCGTGAAGGCAGACCAGCGGGTCAACGCGTGGCCGTGCGCGCCATCAAGTCTGATCCCT
>CAZDNY010000070.1:0-10500 GCA_964506885.1 uncultured Hyphomicrobiaceae bacterium
GCGTCGTAACCCGCCGATACAAACGCGACGACTGCCAATTCATCGGCTGGGGCATGGCGCGGCGGGTGCGGCATGGGGTGATGCGGCGGGTTACGGTGCTCGAAATTGCTGCGCATTTCTGCGCGCCTAACCCGCCCTACACCAGTTCTCTGCGCAGCCACACCCACCCCCGTCATCCCGACGAAGGTCGGGACCCACGCCAGTATCCGCGTGCACAACGCGAGCGCTGACATGCAGCGGTCTGCGGCGCCGCGAGCTTTATCCCGGCAGCCCCGGCCGTGGTTGTCGCGCGCCCCTGACACACACACGCCCACGTTCCCAAAAGCATCATGGCGGTGCCGTCGCAGGAACCGCCATGAAACGTGGATGGGACAGGTCGAAAGGGGAGGCCGGTCGGGCCGGAGCGTCGCAGCCCTACTTCTTGGGGCGCTCGCCCTTGACGACGATGGGCGGCATCTCGATCGGCTTTTGCGGCGTGGTGGTTGCGGCCAGGACCGTCGGGACGATGGCGTTGGCGGCGAACAGGGCGGCGAGAGCGAATGCAATGGCCTTGTACATGGTGCGGGTCCTCGGAGGGTTGTTGGGCGGAGCGGCCACTGGGCCGCCCCTGATGTCCGTTGGTCGCCGCTGCGCCGGGAAGGTTCAAAAAGGGCGTTCGAATTTTTTGTTGAGCGGGTTGAGCAGCACAGCGCCAAGTATGCGCCATACAACAATTGCAATCTTTGATAGAAATTTCCGACGAAGACTAGGCGTCAAGCCACCAATTTCAGCACAAATCACGGAACAACTTGAATAGCAGCCGCAACATAACACAACCTTAAGTAGTATTCACTAGCCTCCAGGTCATTCGCTTCCAGGCGAAGGCGTTTTGATTGAGTGGGGCGCATCATGTTTCAGGTTTGCGTGGCGGGCGCGAGGCTTTGCGCAAAGGCGCGCCGCTGGGGTTGTGACGAGGGCGGGAGCGTCGGCGTCTTATTCGCCTTGATGCTGATGGTCCTGCTGATGAGTGTCGCCGGTGCGCTCGATATCAGCCGCTGGGCCGCGGCGCGCTCGCATACGTTGTCGGCCGCCGATGCCGCCGTTCTGGCAGGCGCGCGCGCGCTTCAGATCGACAACGACGACGTTGCCGGGGCGATCGCCGCAGCAATGCGCTACTACAAAGAGAACACGCGCAACCGGCGTGTGGTCGACGACACCGTACGGTTCCGCACGGCCGACAAGAACAAGGCCATGCAGGCGACCGGGCAGGCCTATATCGAGACACCGTTCCTGTCGATCATCGGCATTCCGCGCATGCCGCTGATCAAGCAATCCGAGGCAACGATCGCCGAAGCGGTCATCAGCAGCGGTAAGGACACGCAAGTCGAGATCGCCATGATGCTCGACGTGACCGGCTCCATGGCCGGCCACAAGCTGGATGACCTGAAGGAGGCCGCGAAAGACCTCATCGACATCGTCATGCTGCCGACCTCTAAGGATGTTCGCATCGCGCTGGTGCCGTTCTCGGGCGCGGTCAGGCTGGAACGGAACCTCGCGCTTCGGGTGGTGTCGGGCGGGCCGCCCCGATACGCGTTCACGGACCGGCTAGGTGCCAGGCGGAACTGGATACGCGATCCGCTGTGCGCGACCGAACGCACGGGCGAAAGCGCCTTCACCGACGAGGCTCCCAAGGGCCAGGACAAGCTCGGCCCATACTATTCATCCGATGGCATGTGCACGCCGTGGACGGCAACGCTGACGCCGCTCACCGACTCCAAGTCGCTTCTGATGGATCAGATCGATTCCTACGAGCCGGGCGGGCTGACCGCCGGGCATCTGGGCACGGCGTGGGTCTGGTACATGCTGTCACCGAACTGGGCAAGGGTCATGCCGGCCAAGAGCCGTGCAGGCGCATATGGCCAGACAGGATTGAGCAAGATCGCCATCCTGATGACGGACGGCGAGTACAACGTCCAGTACTGCAACGGCGTGAACACCAGAGACATCCGATGCATGTCGCCCAATGGCTCCTCGATGGAGCAGGCCGAACAGCTGTGCAAGAACATGAAGGCGAGTGGTATTACCGTCTTCACGATCGGGTTCGATCTGTACCGCGATGGACGTCAGGCGCGAATGCTGGAGGAATGCGCGTCGAGCCCCGCCAACTACTTCAATGCCGAAAGCGGCGACGCACTGCGTCAGGCGTTTCGCGACATCGCCGTGCGGATCACTCCGCTGCGCCTGACGAAATAGCCTCGGGCGAGGGGAAAGGCGATGCCGGTCATCCGCGCCGGTGTGTTGGCGAAGCCGGCTGGACCGCCGCCGCCGCATCACCCTCGGTGTCCCGCGGTGCCAGGCTCCCATGCGTCACGTGGCCGGCACGCAACGCGCGCGTCGGCGAACGCCGAGGCGATATCAGCCGCACAAGCGGCGGTTCGTGTGAGGCGGGGCTGCAGCGTGTCAGCGCAGGAAGTAGAACAAGGCCAGCACGCCCATGGCGACGATGATGTACCACAGTGCCATGTAGCCCGCGAACAGCGACGCCAGCATCGGTGCATTGCGGCGCGTCATCACGGGGTGCATTTCCTGTTCCTTCTTGAGGCGCTCGGGGCTGCGCCGCTCCGGTCCCCATCCGATGCGAACAAAGAACCATTTGAACGACAGGCGCAGGTCGCCGAGCCCGTTGTCGTTCGACGCTGGAGCCTCGTCGAGGACACGCTCTATCTCGCCGCGCTGCTCATTGGACAGCGTTTGCGCAACGTCCGGCTTGAACTCGCGCCAGAAGCGATCGGAAACGACACTGACTTCACTCATGATCCACCCTCACGTCTTGTCTGCGACGGCAGCGATCCTCCGGCCGTCGAGGCCAACGAATATGGCGTACAACGATTACAATGGTGTTAGCAGACCCGCCGTGACAGGCGCTCGTCGGCCTTGCGAAGGCCGCTGCAGCCGCAATGCGACGGCGATCTTTGTCGGCAGCGTTAAGTTCCGGTGACCGGGATCGAGAAAATTTTAGCAAGTTGCCCCGTGCGCAGACGTGGTGCCGACGGCGACAGGCACGCATGCCCGTTGAGCGATCCGAGCGCGCTTCGCCACCGGTCCACGAGCGAAACCCGTTGCAATCGTGGGCGCCGTGCCGGATGAGGTGAGGGGGCAGCAAGCCGGGGCTGGAGCACCACATGCATCACACGACCCTATCGCGGCGCGGCATGGTCGTCGCGCCACATCACCTCGCAGCGCAAGCCGGTGCGTCGGTGCTGCGGGACGGTGGCAACGCCGTCGAGGCGATGCTGGCAGCCGCCGCCACCATTGCCGTCGTCTACCCGCACATGAACGGGCTTGGTGGTGACAACTTCTGGCTCATCAGTTCCAGCGGCCGCGTGCCCACCGCGATCGATGCCTGCGGGCCGGCCGCAGCCCGCGCCACCATCGACAGTTACAGGTCTGCCGGACATGACACGGTGCCTGAACGCGGGCCCCATGCCGCACTGACCGTCGCCGGGGCGGTCGGCGGCTGGCAACTGGCGATGGAAGAGGCGCGCGCATTGGGTGGAAGGCTGCCACTGAAGCGGTTGCTCGAAGATGCAATGGCCTACGCGCGCGAGGGCTTTGCTGCGAGCGCCAAACAGGCCCTCAACACGGCCGGCAAGGATGGCCGCCTGCACGCGCAACCCGGGTTCGCCGCCACCTATCTGGTCGAGGGCGCTGCGCCACAAGCCGGCACGCGCTTTGTCAACGCGCCGCTCGCCACCGTAATCGAGCGGCTTGCCGTCGCCGGACTGGACGACTTTTATCGCGGCGACGTTGCCCGCGCGATGGCCGCCGACCTGGAAGCGGCGGGCAGCCCGCTGCGCCTCGGGGATTTCGAAGCGTTCCGCGCCCGCCGCGTCATCCCACTGTCCGTGCGCCTGCGCCATGGCACCGTCTACAACCTGCCGCCGCCGACCCAAGGGTTGGCTTCACTCATGATCCTCGGACTGGCCGAGCAGCTCCCGGATGCTGCTGCGGAGACTTTCGCCTACGTGCATCAGCTTGTGGAATGCACCAAGCGTGCCTTCCTCGTCCGCGACCGGTATGTCACCGACCCCGCCCATATGCGTATCGATGCACAGGCTCAGCTCGAGACGGCCAACCTGAAGGCGCTTGCATCGCGGATTGATCTTGAACGCGCCATGCCGTGGCCGCAGCCTGCCCATCCCGGCGACACAGTCTGGCTGGGCGCGATCGACGCGGATGGCAACGCCGTCAGCTTCATTCAGAGCATCTACTGGGAGTTCGGTTCCGGCGTCGTCCTGCCCAGCACCGGCATCGTCTGGCAGAACCGCGGCATGAGTTTCTCCCTCGACCCCGCACACCACAACGCCTTGGCGCCGGGACGCCGGCCGCTGCACACCATCCAGCCGGCGCTTGCGCTGCTCGATGACGGCCGCGTGATGCCCTACGGCACAATGGGCGGAGAGGGCCAGCCGCAGACCCAGTCCGCGATCTATACGCGCCATGTCGTTCACGGCCAGGGATTGCAGGAGGCCATCAGCAGGCCGCGCTGGCTGCTCGGACGTACATGGGGCGCGGACAAGACAAACCTGCGCATGGAGAGCCGGTTTGACCCCGGCCTCGTGGACGCCCTGAGCCGTGCCGGCCATGATGTCGAACTGGTCGGCCCGTTCGAAGATGCAATGGGACACTCTGGTGCGCTCGTCCTGCATCGTTCAGGCCCGCGTGCGGGTTTGATCGAAGGTGCCAGCGATCCGCGCAGCGATGGAAGCGCAGCGGCGATCTGAATTCCGCTGCCGGGGGACTGTCCATAGATGCCGTTCACGCCGGGGGGCGTTTGCCGCGATCCGCCCAGATCCCGTCGGGCTTTGCGCCCAGGCGCTGCGCTGCATGCACTGGCGTCGGCCCACGGCCTGCACTAGGCTCGGCGCTGGGGACAAGGTCGGGGACGTAGCACCCGGAGTACAGCCCATGTCGGACAGCCCGCGACGCCAGCGATGGCACTGCATGACGCGTTACCGAGCCCTCTTGGCCACGGCGTTCGCCATAGTGCTCGCCAATCTCACGGCCGCGCCCGCGCGCGCCGAGATCAGCCGTTGCGTGGCCATGGCGAACCTGGCTCCCAGTGCCGTGCCCGTCCGCCTGGAGCCCGCCGCGCTCAGTGCTGATCAGGTGCGTCTCACCTATGTCGGTCATGCCACCTTCCGCATTGAGAGCGCTGCAGGTGTGACGATCGCTACCGACTACGCAGGCTTTGCCGGTCCCGGCCCGATGCCCGAGGTCGTGACCATGAATCACGCCCACGAAACCCACTACACCGATTTCATCGATCCCGGGATCAAGCATGTCCTGCGCGGGTGGAACCCTTCAGGCGGTCCCGCACGTCATCATCTGAAGGTGAGCGACGTCCTGATCCGCAATGTGCCCACCGACATCCGTCTGTGGTCCGGCGGACGCGAGCCGGACGGCAACTCGATCTTCATTTTCGAAGTGGCCGGTTTGTGCATCGGCCACCTGGGCCATCTGCATCACGAGCTGGCGCCCGAGGACGTTGGCGTCATCGGCCAGCTCGACGTCGTCATGGCGCCGGTCGACGGTAGCTATACGCTCGATCACGCCAGCATGGTGCGCACGCTCGAGGTGCTGAAGGCGCGCCTCGTCATTCCCATGCACGCCTTCGGTCCCTACACGCTCGCCCGCTTCGTCGAACGCATGGGCGAGAAATTCGAGGTCATGACCGTCGAGACATCGACCATCACGCTGTCCGTTGCCGAGCTTCCGAGGAAGCCGACGATCCTGGTCATGCCGGAACAGGGCCCGCTACCGACCTTCGAATAGGCCTGCGCTGGAGCTAGTCCAGTGTGATGGCGAGCCCGCTCAGGTCGAGATTGGCGATGAGCCCGATCTGCCGGCCACTCAGCTCGAGCACCGCACCCTTCTCGTTGGTGAGGATGATGGCGCGCGCGCCGCCGCCGACTGCGATGCCCGCGCCGCCCGCGACATAGACACCCTCGATGTCCGAGGGATGGTGGATACGGCGCACGCGTCCGCTCAGGAACGTTTTGGAGCCGCCGAACACCAGTCCGTAGTCGATGCCGCCCGTCGTCAGCCCGTAGGTGCGCCCGCGGAAGGACAGATAGCCGCGTCCACCAGAGCCGCCGATGATCCAGCCAGCTTTGTAGATCGTCAGTTCGACATAGCCGCTGCCGGCGCGGCTTTCCACAGTCGACCCGGCCAGCGTCAGTATCGCGAGCATGGCTGTCGCGATCACGGTCTTGATCTTCATCGATTGATCCCCCTGTAAAGCCCCTGCGCCCCGACCCGCTCCATCAGCTTGGAGAATCGGTCGCACAGCACAGTTGTGAACCCAGGAGTGGGACGACAAATTGTTGTTCTTGTCGCGTTGAAAAGTCAGGTACGCACTCCGCAGCAGGATCATCAGCGCACACCAGACGCCCCCACGGAAGCGATCGCAGCGGGCAGTGCCCGCCGCGACTGTCTTCACTTCTTCGCGGTCATCTCGATGACGCGGTAGACTTTGTCGCGCCCGAGTTTCAGGCGGAAGTCCACCTTGTCGCCGGGTTTGACCGCATCGAGTGCAACCTTCGAGGTGACCGGCAGATCCATCGTCATCGTCGGCCAGCCAAGATCAGGCATCGGCTCGTGCGTGAGATTGACCTGCTTCTTGCCGGCATCGATCGAATTGATGACGCCGGTGCCCGCAGCCTCGGTGCCCGGTGCGACCTCCTTGGCCTGCATATTCGACATGCCGCCGTGGCCGGAGTGATCCATCTTGCTGTGGTCGTCCTGTTTCATCGCACCGTGACCGCTGTGGTCCATGGGGGCGGTCTTGTCCTGGGCGATCGCCGCCGAAGTGATGGCAAGAGACGCACCCAGCAGGGCAACTGCAATTTTCTTCATCGTGTCTTCCCTTGGTTGCACGAGGTTGAAACATCCGCGTCGTCTATTCGGCCGGGGCAGGTGCGCGATGACCTGCGTCGACCTCCTGTTGAGGCGGCGCGGGGCGGTAGCGGCGGCCCTCCCACAAGAGGTAGACCACCGGTATGACAATCAGCGTGAGCAGGGTCGTGGAGATCATGCCGCCGACCATCGGCAGTGCGATGCGGCGCATGACGTCGCTGCCCAGCCCCTCGGTCAGGAAGATCGGCATCAGACCGGCAATGATGACCAGCACGGTCATCAGCTTCGGCCGCACGCGCATCACGGCCCCGGTCATGATCGACTCGACAAGTGCTTCGTGCGTGGCAGGCGGGTGTGCGCGCACCTGATGATCGAGATAAAGCAGCATGACGATCGCGGTTTCCACTGCGATGCCGCCGAGCGCGATGAACCCGACAGCAACCGCAACCGACATGTCATAACCGGCAAGGTCCACCGCCCACAGCCCGCCGATCAGGCCGAACGGCAGCGACAGCATGATGATGAGCGTGCGATCCAGCCGTCCGAAATGCACCATGAGCAGGACGAAGATCGTCACGATGACGGCCGGAATCGTGACGGCGAGGCGCTTGCGCGCTTCCAGCATCTGCTCGAACTGCCCCGACCAAGTGATCGAATAGCCTGGCGGCAGGTCGATGGCTTGCGCAATCTCTTTTTGTGCATCGGCAACATACCCGCCGATGTCGCGGCCGGCGATGTCGACGAAGACCCACCCCGTGAGCCGCGCGTTCTCTGATTTGACCATCGGCGGGCCGTCGGTAATGACGATGTCGGCGAGGTCGGCCAGCGGGATGTGCTGACCCGCCGGGGTCGGCACGAGGATCTCGCCGAGTTGGCTGGTCGCCTCGCGGAACGGGCGATCGTAGCGCAGGATGATGTCATAGCGCTCGCGCCCCTGGACCGATTCCGACAGCTTCATGCCGCCGAGCGCCGTCTGGATCACCGACTGGAAGGCCGCCATGTCGATGTTCAAGCGCGCCAGCTCGCGCCGCTTGGGCTGGATCTCGATGTAGCGGCCGCCCTGCACGCGTTCTGCAAACGCCGAGCGCGTGCCGGGTATCGTCTTCACCGCCGATTCGACCGCCAGTGCCACGCGCTCGATGCCTGCAAGATCGTCACCGGAAATCTTGATGCCGACGGGCGTGCGGATGCCGGTCGAGATCATGTCCATGCGGATCTTGATGGGATAGCCCCATGAATTGACGAGCCCCGGCAGTTTGGTGCGTTGGTCGAGTTCGGCAATCAGCGCATCGACGGTCAATCCATCGCGCCATTCGTGCTTCGGCTTCAGTCTGATCCAGCTCTCGATCATGGAGATAGGCGCCGGGTCTGTTGCCGTGTCGGCACGGCCGAGCTTGCCGAACACCTGCTCCACTTCTGGAACCGTGGAGATGAGGCGGTTCGTCTGCGAAAGGATTTCCTTGGCCTTGGTAATCGACACGCTCGGCAGCGTTGTCGGCATGTAGAGAAGTTCGCCCTCGTAAAGCGCCGGCATGAACTCCGACCCCATGCGCGACAGCGGCACGGCGACGGAGGCCAGCGCGACCAGCGTGAGGCCCAAGGTGATCCATCGCCACCTGAGCGCGCCCCGCAGCACCGGGCGGTAGAGCGCGATGAACAAGCGGTTCAGCGGATTTCTCTCTTCCGGCAGGATGCGTCCGCGCACCAGCCACAGCATCAGCACCGGCACGAGCGTCACCGACAGGAACGCGGCGAACGCCATGGCGTAGGTTTTCGTGAAGGCGAGCGGCGCGAACAGCCGGTAGCTTTGTCCGGTGAGCGCGAGCACCGGCAGGAAGGACACGGTAATGATGAGCAGCGAGAAGAACAGGCCCGGGCCAACCTCTTGTGCCGCCAATACCAGCGCCGCGCGCCGCTTGTAACGGTCCTGCCTGTCGTCCGCCGGCAACTCGGAGAGTTTGCGGTGCGCGTTTTCGACCATCACGATCGAGGCGTCGACCATCGCGCCGATGGCGATGGCGATACCGCCCAGCGACATGATATTGGCCGTGATGCCCTGCGCCGACATGATGACGAACGCGCCCAGGACGCCCAGTGGCAAGGTGATGATGGCGACGAAGGCCGAGCGCACGTGCAACAGGAATATGAAGCACACCAGCGCAACGACCAGTCCTTCCTCGATGAGCTTGGTCGACAGATAGTCGACGGCCCCGCGGATCAGTGGCGCGCGATCATAGACAGGCACGATCTCGACGCCGTCGGGCAGGCCGGCCTGAAGCGTCGCCATCTTCTTCTTGACCGCGTCGATCACGTTCAAGGCGTTCTCGCCGGATCGCATGACGATGATGCCGCCGACGACTTCGCCCTTGCCATCCAGCTCGACGACGCCGCGCCTGAGTTCCGGCCCTTCGACCACGTTGGCGATATCCGATAGCAGGACCGGTGTCCCGCCTGCCGAATACACGACCACATCCCGCAGCTGGTCGAGATCCTTGATGTAGCCCGACGAGCGGATCATCAGTTCGGTCTCGGCCTGTTCGATGACACGGCCGCCGACTTCGCTCGATGCGGCACGTACCGCCTGAGCGATCCGCGATATCGGAATGTCGTAGGCGCGCAACCGGTTGGGATCGACGAGGACCTGATACTCCTTGACGAAGCCGCCGACGGATGCCACTTCCGCAACGCCTGGAACGGTGGCCAGCTCGAATTTCAAGAACCAGTCCTGCATCGAGCGCAATTGTGCCAGATCGTGCCGCCCGGTCCGGTCGATCAGCGCATATTGATAGACCCACCCGACCCCCGTCGCGTCGGGGCCGATCTGCGGCGAGGCGGTGTCAGGCAGAGATCCGGATAACTTCGACAGCGCCTCGATCACCCGCGCGCGCGCCCAGTATTGATCGACACCGTCTTCGAAGATCACGTAGACGAAGCTCGTGCCGAACATGGAATAGCCGCGCACGGCGCGCGTGCGCGGCAGACCCAGCAGCGTGGTCGAAAGCGGATAGGTGACGAGATCCTCCACGATCTGCGGCGACTGGCCCGCAAACTCCGTGCGTATGATGACCTGCGTGTCCGACATGTCGGGGATCGCGTCGAGCGGCGTGCGCACGATCGCCAGCCATCCCGCAGCGATCAGCGCCAGGGCGCCCACAAGGACAAGCAGTTGGTTGGCGACCGACCAGGCGATCACCCGCGCGATGAATGATTTCGTCGGGTCGTTTCCGGTGTGGTCGGTAGAATGCGCAGACATGGGCTTCCGCCTCCGGGCGGTTTGTTGCGTCAGTGCTGGTGGCCACCCATCGCCGCCGCCGGCGGCACGGGATTGGACGCAGGCTCGCTTCGCTCGGCGGCCTCATCATTGCTGGGCTCGGGCCAGGGCAGCATTTCGGCTTGTCCGCCGCCGTAGGGATTCGACGGCTTGCCCGCGAGTTGCAGCCAACTGCGCTGGCCCGACGTCTCGCGATAGAGCTGAAGCTTCTTGTCCGCGTAGTGTTGCGGCGCCCCGTCGCGCAGCCATGGCGTCAATGCGGCAACGAGTTGGGCAAGCGCTGCGCGCAGTTCGCTCGACGTCCGCGCAGCCTGCGCCTTTTCCAGGGCCTT
>CAZDNY010000071.1:0-10494 GCA_964506885.1 uncultured Hyphomicrobiaceae bacterium
AATCTGTCCGAAACGGTCTTCGTTTCCCCGCCCGAAAACCCTATGCATTCAGCGCGCATCCGCATCTTCACGCCAGAGCGCGAGCTGCCGTTTGCCGGCCATCCGACCGTGGGTACGGCCATTCTCCTGGCCGATCTGCGGTCGCCCGCCGTCAACGGCGAACGCGATGCGATCATCGCCCTGGAAGAAACCATCGGCACGGTCCGCGTTGGTGTGCGCGAGCGGGCCGGCAGCGCGCCGTTCGCCGAATTCGACGCTCCCCGCCTGCCGCAGGTCCAGCCCAAGGCGCCGCCGGTCGACCGTCTGGCCTCGGTGCTTGGCCTGCTGCCGCGCGAGATCGGTTTCGAGAACCACAAGCCGATCCTGATCTCTGCCGGACCAGGGTTTCTGCATATTCCCGTCGCCAGCCAGGAAGCGATCGGACGCGTGCGCATCAACATGAGCGAATGGCAGCAGGTCATCTCGCCGCTCGACTGCGTCGGCGCCTACCTCTACACCCGCCAGTGCGTGCACACGACCAGCGCCTTCCACGCGCGCATGTTCGCGCCAGACGCCGGTGTCGCCGAGGATCCCGCGACCGGATCGGCAGCGCTGGGTTTCGCGGCCGCCGCGTTCGCCTACGACGAATACCCCGACGGCATTCACAAGCGCATTGTCGAGCAGGGCTACGAGATGGGCCGGCCGAGCCACATCGCGTTGACGCTCGTCGTCAAGAGCGGTCGTCTCAATGTCGTGCGCATCGGCGGACACGCGGTGCGTGTGGCTGAGGGAAAGCTGACAATTTGACAGGACGACCGATTTCTACCTTCAGTCGGAAAGTGGACGGCGTTCTATTTTATTCGCATGTGAGACCGGCCAAGCGAAGGTAGAATCGGCCTTCATATCCAATTTCAATTGCACGCAAGGCGTGTGCATATTTGCCGCTCCGGATTTCGCTTTTTTGAACTGTTTCGACCGCAGGTCGTACCGCGCAGATTTCACATGCGATCATTTCAATGCAACTGAATTTCTGTACTCACTTTAATCTGTACATGCTTGTCACAGAATGCTTATGGTCCTGTCACCGACACGGCGGGGATGAGCAAATCCACCGTTCTTTTCAAACAAGAAGCGAACGCGGGTTTCTTTTTGCGGACCGCGATTGCGCCGACGTAGGAGTATTGCTTTGTTTCGTAAGCGTAATGACAACAGTCAGATAGTTCCCACAGCCAAGCGGCGCGATAAGCCGAATGGCACAGCTCTCGTAGCACCGCGGAGTTCACCGCTCGAAAATTTTGATGGCGAAGGCGCGGTTTTGATCGGTCGCGGCACGCGCATGACCGGCGAGATAAAGAACGCATCGGTGATCGAAATCCAGGGCGACTTCGACGGCAATGTCGCTGCAAACACCGTCATCGTCCGCGAGGGTGCGACATTTAAGGGCAGCATTCACGCCGAGTATGTCGAGGCCAATGGCCTGGTCGAAGGAACGTTGATCGCCGAAGAATTGCTCGACATCCGTTCGACCGGACACGTCATGGCAGAAGTCCGTTACGGCCATCTCTGTGTCGCGACGGGTGGCCAGCTCAGCGGAAACATTCAGTCGCAGGTCATCGATGCGCGTCCCGAACTCCCCACCGAGGAGCCGTTGCCCCCCGGAGTGCATGCGATGAAGGTCGTCAACGGCTCAGCGAGTGTGGGGCGGGATTGACAGTTCGGTTCCCGGAAAGCGCGACGACATTGTCGTCGGCTTGCCGAACTGGGGCCATGATGAAAACAGGGTGAGCATGAACGCTTGCGAAGCCTGTTTCGGTCTCCGGCAGTTCGCTTGTTGGAACACCTCGACAGCCCGAATATTGCCTTCTCGATTTTGATCGAGACTGTTCTGAAAGCGCCCCCCTGCCGCTCGTTCTGGGAGCAGAGCACGGTCTACCCTGAGTATCGCAACGAAGAAAAGGCCAGACCGGGCTTTTGATGCGATTGGGCAAGCGCCTGTGTTCCCGGATCGCAGGTTCTGCAACCGCAACCGCAGGCACCGCAGGGCCGGCAACCCCGTTTCCGCTTGCCAATTAACCCTCCATTCGGCTATCTGCCGCACTATATGGGACTGTTGAACCACGCGCCGCGGTGCGGGCAGTTGCCTGCGCTGCCACCCGCAGCATATCGGATCGCTGATGACCATGAGGCCCAAGGCCCGGACATCGATGACGTTTTTGGCGACCGCAGAGGCCCTGCAGGCGCGCCGTGGGCGTTTGCCTGACGGCCTGAAGCGCCCGGCCCTCCTTCTCCTTACAAGCCCCTGAGCCACACGTGGCCCGGACACCGTCCGGGTGGGCGCTCAGGGGATGGAATGAAGTCGAGCGAGGGTTGAACGCCAGCGCGACAACGCGGCTGGCAGGCAAGGCAAGGAAGACCGATCATGACGGATAAGATCGAGGTGACGGGCGCCACCAGCACGCAGCAGATCGTGCCGAGCGGGTCCGACCGGGTCCTGATTTTTGATACAACTTTGCGCGACGGCGAGCAGTGCCCGGGCGCCACCATGACGTTCGAGGAAAAGCTCGAGGTGGCCGACTGCCTGGACCAGATGGGCGTCGACATCATCGAGGCCGGCTTCCCGATCGCCTCCGAAGGCGACTTCGAGGCGGTCTCCGCGATTGCCAAGCGCGTCAAGCGGGCAACGGTCGCCGGTCTGGCGCGCGCGGGAGACAAGGACATCGACCGCGCCGGCGAAGCGGTCAAGCATGCGGTCAAGCCGCGCATCCACACCTTCATCTCCACCAGCCCCGTGCACATGAAGTTCAAGCTCCAGAAGAGCCCCGAGGAGGTGCTCGATCTGGTCACCAAGCAGTGCACGCGCGCGCGCAACTGGGTCGATGACGTGGAGTGGTCGGCCGAGGACGCCACCCGCACCGAGCACGACTTCCTGTGCCGCTGCGTGGAAGCGGCGATCAAGGCCGGCGCCACCACCATCAACATTCCCGATACCGTCGGCTACACGGTGCCCGAGGAGTATTTCGCGCTCATCTCGATGCTGCGCGAGCGCGTCCCCAATTCCGACAAGGCGATCTTCTCGACCCATTGCCACAACGATCTGGGGCTCGCCGTCGCCAACTCGCTGGCCGGCGTCAAGGCAGGCGCACGCCAGATCGAATGCACGATCAATGGTATCGGCGAGCGGGCCGGCAATGCCGCGCTCGAAGAGATCGTCATGGCCATGAAGACGCGCCACGACGTCATGCCCTATGACACGGGAATCGATACCACCATGCTGGCGCGTGCATCGCGCCTTGTTTCCGCGGTGACCAATTTCCCGGTCCAGTACAACAAGGCGATCGTCGGCAGGAATGCGTTCGCGCACGAGAGCGGCATCCACCAGGACGGCATGCTCAAGCACACCCAGACCTACGAGATCATGACGCCGGAGTCGGTCGGCGTCGGCAAGACCTCGCTGGTGATGGGCAAGCACTCCGGCCGCAACGCGTTCCGTTCGAAATTGAAGGAGCTGGGCTACAACCTGGGCGACAACCAGTTCGAGGACGCCTTCAACCGTTTCAAGGCGCTGGCGGATCGCAAGAAGCACGTCTACGACGAGGACATCGAGGCACTGGTCGATGAGGGCATTGCCCACATGCACGATCGCACCAAGGTCGTGGCGCTCACCGTCATCGCGGGCACGATGGGCCCGCAGGCGGCGACACTGACGCTGGATATCGAAGGTCAGCAGCATACCGTGCAGGCGACCGGTAACGGTCCTGTCGACGCGACCTTCAACGCCATCAAGGAGTTGCTGCCGCATAATGGTCGCCTCGCGCTCTATCAGGTCCACGCGGTCACCGAAGGCACCGACGCGCAGGCCGAAGTGTCGGTCCGCCTCGACGAGGACGGCCGCACCGTCACCGGCCGCGGCGCCGATACCGATACGCTGGTGGCGTCGGCGCGCGCTTATGTCGCCGCCGTCAACAAGCTGATGGTCAAGCGCCAGAAAACGACGGCAGCTCAGTCTGCGGTCTGACGGCAACGGCCTGACCCAGGTAAGCAAACGGCAGCAAACAGTGCTGACGGCACGGATCAAGTCGCTGGACGGGTCCGTGCTGTCTGCGTCCGGTTGCGCGCCTGTCGTGTGACTGCGCCCCGGTTGCGACTCGTGATTGCACGCAGCGACTACGCCTTATCGCACAGACGGTGAAATAGTTTTGTTGCCGGGACATGCAGCTTCGCCGCCGATTTGATTGGCGCGCCGAATATCAGACGCTATCATATTCGCACAGTTGCAAATTTCCCTAAGAGGCGAGGGATTTTTAAATGGGGTTCGTGCCATCCTTGGCGCGGCCCGTCTTGCGCTGTTCATGTCTTGCCGCCCAGTCTGGTATCGGGCGCGAGATGAGCGGGCAGGGCCGGGCTAGACAGGATGTCATGCGAGGTCCGCCTTTCGGCCGTTGCGTTTTTTTGCGAGGGAACACGAGTTCAATGCGTCTTGGCGTCACGAGTGTCTTTTCTGATGACATCGCGATCGATCTTGGCACCGCGAACACGCTCGTTCACGTCGCCGGCCGTGGCGTGATCATCGACGAGCCCTCGGTCGTGGCCGTCCGCAACCGGCATGGCGTGCGCGACGTTCTTGCCGTTGGCCAGAAGGCCAAGCAGATGCTCGGGCGCACCCCCGAAAGCATAGAGACGATCCGCCCGTTGCGGGACGGCGTCATTGCAGACTTCATCGCCACCGAGGAGATGCTGCGCCAGTTCATCAAGCGCACGAAGACAATGCTCGGTTTTCGCCGGCCGCGTATCCTGATCTGCGTTCCAGCAGGCGCCACGCCTGTCGAGCGGCGCGCGGTCTACGAAACGGCGGTCTCCGCAGGCGCCCGCCGCGTCTACCTGATCGAAGAACCCGTTGCCGCCGCGATCGGGGCCGGTCTGCCGGTCGACGAACCGACAGGGTCCATGGTTGTCGACATCGGCGGCGGTACAACCGACATCGCCGTCCTCTCTCTGGGCGGCGTGGTCCAGGCGCGTTCGTTGCGCTGCGCCGGCAACGCCATGGACGAGGCCATTATCCGCTACGTCCGCCGCCGTCATCATCTGCTGATCGGCGAAACCAACGCCGAGCGCATCAAGATCGAGGCAGGCACGGCCTCCCAGTTGGTCAATGGGCGCCTCGCTGAAATCCACATCCGCGGCCGCGACCTGCGCCAGGGCAAGCCCAAGAGTATCGTTCTGGGGCCCAAGGATATTGCCGAAGCGCTCGAGGATCCTGTCGAGGAGTTGGCCGAATTCGTGCAGCGCTCGCTGGAAGATCTGCCGCCGGAGGTATCCACCGACATCTGCGAGCGCGGCATTCAGCTGACCGGCGGCGGCGCCATGCTCGACAAGCTCGACCAGGAGCTCGAGCGCCGGGTCGGGGTCAAGTTCGTGGTTCCGGCACACCCCATGCAATGCGTCATCAAGGGGTCCGCCTCGATCATTAACCAGCTCAGCGAGCGCGAGCATCTATTGATTCAGCCCTGACAGCGGGCCGCGGTCGCAAGCACACACCGGAGAGACGAGCAGGCCAGAGCCTATGGGTCGATTGATGGATGACAGTCTCATTCTGACGCACCGGGGCGCCGCCAAGGCGCATCATCCCCGGGTCGGAGTCATGTGGATTGCGCTCGTGCTGGTCTGCCTCGGCCTCATGCTCTTGAGCCGCCTCGACCACAGTTACGTACGCGCCGCGCGCACCGCGGTCGCTGATGTTGCCGCGCCGGTCCTGGAGGCGGCACGCGGCCCCTTGGAGCCCGTCCGCTGGGGGCTGCATCAGGCATCGTCCTATTTCGCCATGGTCGAGCGTTTCGACAATCTCGAACGCCAGAACCAGGAACTGCAGCATTGGAAGTGGCGCGCCCGCGAACTCGAGCGTCAACTGGAAGATCTTTCCGCCCTGGCGCGCGCCGTCAACGAGACCGACCTGCCCACCGTCACGGCCCGCGTCATCGCAAGCACGCCGGGCACCATGGGCAACGCCGTCCTCCTGCGCGTCGGTCGCAGCCACAAGGTGCTGGGCGGCCATGCCGTCATCGATGCCGGTGGTCTCGTCGGACGTGTCATCGAAGCCAGCGATGCATCCGCGCGCGTGCTGCTGATAACCGATTTGAAAAGCCGCATTCCCGTCCATGTCGGCGCCGGACGTGTCAGGGGCTTGATGATGGGCGACAACGGCCCGCTGCCTCGTCTCGCCTATCTGCCCGAAAACGCCGGGATAAAAGCTGGCGACCCCGTTGTGACATCCGGTGTGGGCGGCATCCTGCCGCGCGGCTTGCGTATCGGAGAGGTCATCACGGTCGGAACACGCCTCGCCGTGCGGCCGCATGCCAGGCTCGACGCGCTCGACTATGTCAGCGTCCTCCTTTACGCCGCGCCCGAACTCGAATTGAGCGACGGCCCCGGTGCCCGTGCCGTTGGCCGCAGGGCCCAGGTGCGCACGCTGAGCGCGCCGGAGGTGACACCATGACCTTCGTTCGCGCGCTACTGCCGATACTCGTCATGATGGTCATGGTGTTGCTGGCCGTCTTCCCCTGGGGATTGGCACTCGACACGCGTCACGTGCTGCCGCTGCTGCCCGCACTTGCGATCCTCGTGATGAACCTGCGCCGCATGCACGCGGTGCCAGAGTGGGCGGCATTCGCCGCTGGTCTGGTGCTCGACGCGCTATCCGCAGGGCCGCTCGGCTTCTGGGCGCTCATCTATCTTGCGGCCTATGCGCTGGCGGCACTGCTGCATCCCTTCCGCGGCAGAGGGATCTCCCGGGGATGGATCAATGTCATCGCTGCCATGGCTCTGCTCGCAGCGCTGCAATGGGCCTTGATCTCGCTTTACGGGATGTCCGCCGCGCCCCTCGCGCCGGTGATGCACGCCACCGGCCTTGCACTGCTCGTCTATCCGTTGCTCGAAGTGATGCTGGCGCCGTTCGCCATGGCACCGCAGACACGCGACAACGGCTATCTCGTGCGCGGAGGCTGAACCCATGAGCGACGCGCTCGACGAGGAAGAGAGCGCCCGCGGTGAGGTCTTCTCGCGCCGTCTGATTGCCCTTGGCCTCGTCCAGGCGGTCGGCTTCGGACTTCTCGGAGCGCGCCTCTTCCAGCTGCAGGTGACCGATCAGAATCGTTATGCGGCGCTTGCCGATTCCAACCGCATTGCCACCCAGCTCCTGGCGCCTGCGCGCGGACGCATTCTTGATCGCGCCGGCAGAGTGCTTGCGGCAGGCGAAGAGGCCTTCCGCGCAGTTTTCGTACCCTCTTTCGCGCACGACCCCGCTGCCGTGCTTGAACTGTTTGCGCGCATCGTGCCCATCGAGCGTCAGGAGATGCAGCGCCTTCTGGCACGCGCTCGGCGCCAGCGCCCCAATGAGCCGATCATCCTGGCCAACGGACTGTCCTTCGACCAGGTGGCACAGATCAATCTGCTTGCGCCGCGCATGCCGGGGGTTGAGACTGAACCCGCCGCGCGCCGACGCTACCCCACCGGCGCGGCAACAGGTCATGTCGTCGGCTACCTCGGCCATGTCGCCAATGTTGCCATCGACGATGACCCGATTCTCGCACTGCCCTGGATGCGCGCTGGCAAGACCGGTCTGGAGCGCGGGCTGGACGAGCGCCTGCGCGGCCGCTCCGGCCGCATGCGCCTCGAGGTCGATGCGCGAGGTCACATCGTCCGCAGCGTCGACCGTCACGAGCCCGTCGACGGCACGGACGTCGTCTCGACGCTCGACCTCGACCTGCAGGAACGCGCGCTCCAGCGATTGAGCGCCGAGCGGCGCGCAGCCGTCGTCGTTATGGACGTGGTCCGCGGCGAGGTGATCGTGATGGCGTCCACGCCAACCTACGATCCCGGACCGATTGTCGACGGCATGCCGGAAGACGACTGGCGCCGGCTGACCAAGGCGGCCGACGATCCGCTCGTCAACCGCACGATCTCCGGCCAATACCCGCCGGGCTCGACCTTCAAGATGGTGACCGCACTGGCGGCGCTGGAGGCCGGTACCGTCAAGCCGCGCGAGCACATCCACTGCAATGGTCGCTTCACCCTCGCCGATCAGACCTATCGCTGCTGGAATCGCTCCGGCCACGGCGCGCGCGAGCTCATTGGCGCGCTGCGCGAAAGCTGTGATGTCTACTTCTACGAATTGGCCCACCGCACTGGTATCGATCGCATCTCCGACATGGCGCGCCGGCTCGGCTTTGCGCAGACTTTCGATTGCGGTCTCGACCTGCAAAAGCCCGGCGTCATTCCCGGGCGCGACTGGAAGATCGGCCGCTTCGGCCGCCGCTGGGTGACTGGCGAGACCATCCTGTCGGGCATCGGCCAGGGCTACGTCTTGGTGACCCCGCTGCAACTCGCAGTCATGACGGCCCGCATCGCCTCGGGCAGGGCGGTGGCACCCACGCTCGTGGCGCGTCCGTCGGCTCCGCAACAACCACCCGGACACGCCGGCGAGGCTGGCGTCGTCGACGAGTTCCCTGCCGAACTGGACATTTCGAATGACAACCTCGAACTCGTGCGCCGCGGCATGTTTGCGTGTGTCAACGATCCGGGCGGCACCGGCTGGCGCGCGCAACTGGACGACAGCGCCGCCAAAGTCGCCGGCAAGACCGGCACCTCCCAGGTGACGCGGGCTTCCGCCAACCGCAAGCATGGTGAACTCGCCTGGGAAGAGCGCGACCACGCCTTGTTCGTCGCCTACGCACCGGCCGACGCCCCGCGCTACGCAATCGCCACGGTCATCGAGCATGGCGGCAGCGGAGGCACGACTGCCGCTCCCATAGCTCGCGACATCCTGGCCATGGTGCTGGAACGCGATCCGAGCGCGACGCCTGCGGTCAGTGTGCCTGCACCACAGGCTGCGACCACCGCTAAGCCGCCCGCGACGACCCCATCGACGCAGGGAGAGCCGGGATGAGCAAGGTGCCGCTGTTCGGCTGGAGCCGGCCGCTGACGCTGTCGCAGAAGCTCTGGCGCGTCGATTGGCTGCTGCTCGGCGTTGCCGCCTTGATTGCCGTGGTCGGCACTGCGACGCTCTATTCCGTTGCCGGCGGCTCTTTCCAGCCCTGGGCAGAACGTCACGCGCTGCGCTTCCTGGTCGGCTGCGCCTTGGTTCTCGCCATGGCGCTCGTCACGCCGCGCACCTGGCTGCACCTTGCCTATCCGGTCTATGCCGTGGCCCTGGGACTGCTGGCGCTGGTACCACTGATCGGAACCGAGGCGCTGGGCGCACGCCGCTGGCTGTCGCTGGGCAGCATGTCACTCCAGCCCTCCGAACTGATGAAGGTGGCGCTCGTCGCGGCACTCGCGCGCTATTACCACTGGCTCGCGCCTGAGCGCGTCTCGCGGCCTGTGTTCGTCGCTATTCCGCTTGCCATGCTCCTGGCACCCGTCGCTCTGACGCTGAAGCAGCCGGATTTGGGCACTGCGGTGTTGTTCGTGGTGATCGGCACCGCTCTGATGTTCATGGCCGGGGTGTCGTGGCTTCTGTTTGCAGCAGCCGGCACCGGTGCGCTGGTCGCACTGCCCTATGCCTGGGACGCCCTGCATGGCTACCAGAAAAAACGTATCGAGACGTTTCTCGATCCCGACAAGGATCCTCTTGGCGCCGGCTACCACATCACCCAATCCAAGATCGCGCTGGGCTCGGGCGGCGTCGAGGGCAAGGGGTTCATGCAAGGCACTCAGAGCCAGCTCGAGTTCCTGCCCGAGAAGCATACCGACTTCGCCTTCACCATGTTCGGCGAGGAGTGGGGCTTCGTCGGGGCCGTCGGCCTGCTGGCGCTGTATGCCCTGCTGCTCGTCCTCGTCCTGCAGATGGCCTGGCGCGCCACCACCCATTTCGGCCGGTTGACCGCTGGCGGCCTGGCGGTCACGCTGTTTGCCTACGTCTTCATAAATGTCGCGATGGTGACGGGCCTGGTGCCCGTCGTCGGCGTGCCGCTGCCGCTGATGTCCTATGGTGGCTCGGCGATTCTGAGCGTGATGGCGGCTTTGGGGCTCGCCATGTCGCCCCACGTCCACGGCCGCGAACAGCCCCGACGCGATGAAATCGGGCCGTGGTGGTAGCCGGCGTAGGCCCGGAATTCCGCTCTCGCTGAGTTCCTCTCGCGGCCGTTCCGACGTGCGTCCGGATCAGCGACAAACGGGCTGGACAGGGGGGCGCATGAGGTGCTATGCGAACCGCCTCGGGGCCGCCAGGCCCCGTTGCCGTCCCCAACGGGTCGTTTGAAGCGCTTTTGCGCGGATCGGTCGACCTTGTAGCGGAAGGCCAGCCGGAATGCCGGCGATGGGTGATTAGCTCAGTTGGTAGAGCAGCTGACTCTTAATCAGCGGGTCAAAGGTTCGAATCCTTTATCACCCACCAAAAACTCAACAAAACCAGAGAGTTACTGCGGCGCAACATTTGATGTGTGTGCGCCATAAAAACTATAAACACCTATAAAGTCCAAATCGCCATTTTTTGCCTCTCCAGGATCCTCGTTCAGTTCGTGA
>CAZDNY010000072.1:0-10458 GCA_964506885.1 uncultured Hyphomicrobiaceae bacterium
GAGCGCGTGCGCCTAACCCGCCCTACGACGCGTCAGAAAACGCAGATGACCTTTGTCATGACCGTGCACGACGCGGTGCAGGTGCCGCCGTCGCCGAGGCGCTTGGTCTGGAATGCGCCGACCTTGTTGACCGCAACATATTGGTCGACGCCTGTGTATCCCTTCTGCTTGCAATAGACGTCGGCCTGCGTTTTCGAATTGCACGGGCCGGGCCACGAATAGCAGCCGTCGAGCAGCTTGCCGCCGACCTTCGGCTTCTTGATGATCACAACCTCTGCACTGGCGGGGGCTGCGAGGGAAACGGCGATCAAAATGCTGGACAAAGCAACGAGCAACGACTTGGCAGGCATGTTCTGTTCCTTGAGACAATTGAGGGATTGTTGATGCTTCGGGAGCCCCGGAGTGAAATTTGTGCAAGGTCCTATTCGCAGCGTTTCGAACAGCCGTAATTGGTTGTCTTCACCTTCATCCCATCGGTGATGGTGTAATTGCAGCCCTGCGGCTGGCCGCCGGGGATGTTGCCGAAGGTCGAGTTCTTCAAGCGGCAGACCTGACCGTCGATGACGAGGACGTGGTAGCCGCCGTTGCCGCCGTAGCTGCCATTGAGACCCATGCGGATCTTGACGGAATCGGCCATTGCCGGAGCGGACAGGATGGTCAGCGCGAGGGCGGCCAGAACATACTTTTTCATTGTCGGTTTTCTCCCGGGTCCAAAAGGGTTTGTCGCTATGCGTTGATGTAACGCCACCAGAATTTACTCCGCCCCATGAACGCTGCCTGAATGGAATTGGTGAATACCGCCAACCAGGGAGCCCGAACGGAAAAAAGCCGCAGACCAGAAACCCGGCCTGCGGCAAAAACCAGAATATTTCTCTGCAGCCAAACGCCTGTCGAAGAACGAGTGTTCCGACGCCGACGCTCAGCTCCCAGGCCTCACATGCGCAACGCTAGCGCACGAGGCACCCCGTCATCGCCTTGGCAAGCGCCCGCATCAGCGAGGCGTAGTGAGCCGGCCCCGCCGGAATGTCGACGCCCAAGGGATCGAGCGTGCCCGCCTTCGCCTTGGTCCCTTCGATAACGGTTGCAATGATGCGCGGCGAGAACTGCGGCTCTGCGAACACGCATGCAGCCCCGCTCTTCGACAATGTCTCACGGATCTCCGACAACCGCCGCGCCGAAGGCTTCACCTCCGGATTGAGCGTGATTGCACCGGCCGCCTGCAATCCATAGTGATGCTCGAAGTACTGGTAGGCATCGTGGAAAACGATGAATGCCTGGCCTTTCGCGCGGGCGAGGCTGTCGGCCAATTCCTTGTCGAGCGCATCGATCTCTGCCACCGCCTTGGCGGCGTTGGCGTCGAGCTTGTCCTTCAGGTCCGGGCGGCGCTTCGCCAGGACATCGGCCACATGGCGCACGATCGCCTTGGCGTTGTCGGGATCGAGCCAGATGTGCCCGTCCATCGCGCCATGCGCGTGGCCGTGATCATGGTCCGGCGCCTCCGCGGCCGCGTCGTGCTTGTGGTCGGCGTCCTTGTGTTTTTCATGCTTGCCTTTGTCATGGGCGTGCCCATCGTGATCGTGGCCAGCCCCGCTCTTGTGCCCCTCTTCGTGCCCATGGTCATGCGCCTCGAATGCCGTGCCGCGTCGCGTTTCGAGCAAGTCCACGCCGGGCGCGTCCGCAAGGGTCACAAGCTGGGTCTTTTCCTCGAGCGTCTGCGCGATCCGCTCGGTGAACGGCTCCACTGACGCCGCCACGCGCACGACGACATCAGCGCCCGACAGCGCCCGCGCATCCGACGGCCGCAGCGCAAACGAATGCGGCGACGCATTCCCGTCCACCAGCAGATCCGGCGTTCCCAGCCCCGCCATCACCTGCGACACCAGCGAATGCACCGGCTTGATGGTGACAACAACCTTGGGCGCCGCCTCCTGCGCCCGCGCGGGCACTGTGTTGGCGCCCGCGGCCGCCACAGCCAGACCGACCCCCAGGGCCACCGCCTGAAGCCTAAGTCGCATCGCCCTAGAACTCATGGTGTTCATCCCTCTTGCTGGGCTGCCGGCGCACGATCGCCGATGCAGCGTAAACCTCGATGCTCACCGCGCCGCGAAGGTAGCGTGCGCAAGTCTGTGCACTGCTGGCCAGACCGAAGTACGCCGCACGCGCCGGGCCGCGACACATCCATTGTCGGATGTTATATCATCCAAGACCCTGAATGAAAACCACCCTCCGGAATTCCGCACCGCTTTCCCAAGGCGCCAAAATCCGGAGCCCGCCCAGAGGCTTGCCTGCCATGATCGCGCCCAACTCCCCGACCATCGTCGCCCCGCGGTTTATGTGTGATTTGCCCCGCGCCTGCGTCATAGTTCAAACAGGTGCAGTCGAAATCCCGATTCAATCCTCGTAGCTGAACGGACCCAGCCATGTTGCGCGCGCGACCAATGAAAAGCTCAGCGATTGCCGCAGGCGTGTTGACGGCGCTGTCCGCGCTCACGCCTCAGCCCGCCGCCGCCCATCCGCACGTCTGGGTCACCGTCGAGACCACCGTGAACTACGAGAACGGCACCGTGACCGGCCTCACCCACAAGTGGACCTTCGACGAGATGTATGCGGCAATGGCGATCCAGGGCCTCGATGCCAACAACGACGGCAAGTATGACCGCAAGGAGTTGGCCGAACTCGCACAGGTCAACATCGATGGCTTGAAGGAGTTCGACTACTTCACATTCGTCAAGATCGGCGACAGCGACCTGAAGCTGGCCGAGCCCAAGGACTACTGGCTCGAATACACCGACGGCCTGCTGTCGCTGCACATGACGATGCCGCTGCAGCAGCCGGTCCTTGCCGAGGCCTCCGGCTTGAGCTTCGCCGTATATGATCCCAGTTTCTTCATCGCCTTCGATTTCGCCAAGCAGGACGGCATAAGGCTAGCGGGCGCACCACCAGGGTGCCAGGCCTCGGTCGATGTGCCCAAGAAGGACGAGGAACTCGCCAAGCGCCTTGCCGAAGCCGCACAAGTCGACGTCACTGGCAGCGTCGGTACCGACCTTGGCATTGCCGTCGCCAAGACCATCCTGCTCTCGTGCCCCAAGAGCTGACACCGATGACGATGCGAACGATGCTGATGCGGGCCATGCACCGTTTTCGCCTCGCGGCCATCCTTGGCCTTGTGATGGCGGCCTGCATAACGTCACGCACGGCGGCGCTGGCATCGGACACTGAGCGCCCGACCGGCGCCATCGTTGTTGCCCAAGCCACGTCCCAGGAACAATCGCAGGATGTCAAACAGCGCAGCCTGTTTGCCAACCGCGGCGCAGAACCTCAGCGCCCGAGTGCCTCGAGCGGGCCCTTCGGCGGCTTTTTCGCCTGGCTGATGGCCACCCAGCAGAAGGTGCACCGTATGCTCGCGGGCGCCGTCAAGGACCTCAAGACCGGCAACCCGCTCTGGGCCGCTCTCGTCCTCGGCTTCATCTCGTTTTCCTATGGCGTGCTGCATGCCGCCGGCCCGGGACATGGCAAGGCCGTCATATCGTCCTACGTGCTCGCCAACGAGCGCACCGTGAAGCGCGGCATCGCCTTGTCGTTCCTCGCCGCCGCCATCCAGGGCCTGTCGGCTCTCGTCATTGTCGGTGTTCTGGTTCTGGTACTGCGCGCGACGAGCATGGACATAAAGGCCACCGAGGGCTGGATCGAGACGGCAAGCTGGGCACTTGTGACGGTGATCGGCGCCTGGCTGCTTTATACCCAGATCAAGGCCGTGTTCGCCGGCTGGCAGCGCTCCGGCACGGGAATCGCTGGTGCCGGCAACGCACACCATGCGCATCACCACGATCACCAGCACGTGCACGACCACCAATCACACGCGCATCATCACCATGGCCATGGCGCCCATGACCACGGCCACGGTCACGGTCACGGTCACAAACATGACCACGGCCACACTCACGGACACACCCACCACAACCACGCGCATCACCACGATCACGACCACGCGCATGAAGCGGATTGCGGCTGCGGTCATGCGCATATGCCCACGCCCGACCAGCTGGCCGGGCCCTGGTCATGGCCCAAGGCGCTCGCCGTCGCCTTCTCAGTCGGCATCCGCCCCTGCACCGGCGCGATCATCGTGCTTGTCTTCGCGATTTCACAGGGCCTGATGTGGGCCGGCGTCTTCGCCACCTTCGCCATGGCACTCGGCACCGCGATCACCGTCTCCGCCCTCGCCGCCCTTGCCGTCGGCTCTCGCGAACTGGCGACCCGCATGGCCGGGCAGGAAAGCCGCTGGGGCTGGCGCATCGAGCGCGCTGCAGGATTGGCCGGCGCGCTGCTCGTCATCGGCCTCGGCGTGACCTTCTTCATGGGCTCGCTGCAACCCGCCGCTCCATTCTGACCGGCGCCCGAAAGACCGCACCAAAAGCCCCGCCCGTTAACCTTGACGAACGGTTACGCGCTGTAGCACCCCGCACCAGATCGAAAACGGCCCGCGACTTGGATCAGCTGAACTGAGCTATTCATTTCGGGACGAGGCCCCAACATGTCCGCGCGTCAAAACGATAGATCCGCCGCCGAGCCGGCAAAGCGCCGCCTGCGGGCACGGCGCAGCGCTCTGGCAGACCTTGCCGCCGCAATCGTGCTGGCACTCGGCCTGACGAGCCTCGCCGTGCCACGCGCCAACGCTGCCCGCGACACCGACCTCGAGGCAGCCGCCGCCATCACCGGCAGCGAAGCCATAGCCAACCTCCAGCTTGTGGTTCTGGAAGCCCCTGGCTGCGTCTACTGCAACCTGTTCCGCCGCTACGTTGTCCCGGCCTACGAGACATCGCCCAAGAGCCGCAGCGTGCCCATGAAGTTCATCGACCTGAACGACAAGGCCTACGACGAACTGGGCCTCGACGGCCCCGTCGACATGGTTCCGACCACCATCCTCATGCAGAACAACCGCGAGGTGGGCCGCATTCCGGGCTATTTGGGCCCTGAAAACTTTTTCCATGCCGTCAATCACCTGATGGCACGGGTCAACTGATCTCCAAACGCTTCCCACAGGGTGCGATCGCTTTGGAGAACGGCGCCAAATGGCGCCGACCAAAGCGTGAATCGCTCCCCAGAAATAAGAGCGCTGACTGCGGCGGCCGGGTCATTGTCATGATCCGGCCGTTGCGCTTTGATACGGCTCGCTCGCGCATCAGGAGTGTTGATCAATGCATCGCCGCGATTTTCTCAAAGGCTCGAGCGCTGCCGCCCTTGCGGTCGGAACGGCCACCGCCGCCGCTGCCCAGGCCGCTAAGGCCGCCGACGACGCCAAGGCGCTCGCCACACCCGCGCTGATGCCCCAGCGCCGCACGCTGCGCATGGTGAGCCTGTGGCCCGATGCGGTAACCGGCCCCGGCGATCACGTCCGCCGCCTTGCAAAGCGCATCGAAGCCGCCAGCGACGGTCGTTTGCTGATCGAAATTACAGACCAGCCCGCAACCGGCGCCGACGCCTTCAAGGCGGTCATGACCGGCGATGCCGATCTCTACGTCGGCCACGAGCACGCCCATCGCGAGTTGCACCCCGCGTTCTCCTATTTCGCCGGCCTGCCGTGCCGCACGGGCATGGACATAGATCGCTTCAACGCCTGGCTCATGGCAGCGGGTGGTCAGGATCTGTGGGACGATCTCGCCGCCGAATTCAACATGAAATCGCTTGTGATCGGTCACAGCGGCTCCGCCCATGGACTCCTCACACGCCAGCCCATCAACGCGCGCGCGGATTTCAAGGGCAGGCGCATCGCCGTCGACGGATTAGCAGCTGATGTCCTCGACGCCGTCGATGCCAAGCCGATTGAGAACATGACCAATCCGGTCGACGCGTTGATCACCGACGCCGCACTGGATGGCATCGAGTGCAACGGCCTGCCATCAACCCTTTCACGCGAACGGTCGGTGCACTTCCACCGCGCCGCACAGCACCGCATGCTGCCGGGCCTGAACGATGCGGGCTACGCCTTGACGCTAGGGCTGCGCCGAAGTTTCTGGGACGGATTGGCCAACAGCGAGCGCATCACTTTGAGCGCCATCGCGTGCGAAGCTCTCGCCACGAGTCGTGCCGACGCAATTGCAGAAGCCCGCAACGCCGCTTTGCTGGATCAGCTGGCATTCGGGAGCGTTCATCACCTGCACCCGCTGCAATGGCGCATCGTAAGCACCGAACTCACCCGCATCGCCGAGACCATCGTCGCCGATCTGTCGGGCCACGACGACCATGCGCGCCGAATCAATGCCTCCTACATGGCCTTCAAAGGCCCCCGCAGCGCTGCACCATCCTCCTGAAGCGCCCAATGCGTCGAGCCGCGTTGCATCGCAACGAAACGCAGGCGCATTTAGCACGCGAAAGTCATTAACAAGATGATTTGAAAGCCAAAAAAGCATCCGCGACGGGACCACAGCCGCCCACCAGAGCTTTCCGCTCTGCAGCGCACATGACTTTTCACCACGCAAACCCGGCAAATCCCTTAATTTTTTCGAACGCGCGCGCTATCACCGGACGCGGACGGACGGTAAGGTTCTCAGCGCGCGTCGCTCGCGTTGGTCCCGCCACCGGCGAACGCAAGGCTCGAAAACGGGAGACCCGACAATGAGCACCGAATACATGGACGACGTGAAGCGCTACGCCCCCGGCGCCAACGACAAGGCGGTGGCCGGCATCGTCAAGCATTTGGGCATCGCGCTCAAAAGCAAGGACGCGTCCCTCGTCTCCTGCTCCAGCAAGGACGAACTCGCCCGCGTGCGTGACAGCTGGGCGAAGAAGAAGCTCGGCGTCACCGATGATGCCGCCATCGATGCGGCCATCAAGGAAATCTGCGAGAAGATGAAGGGCGACAAGCAGAAGCACCGCGTCACCTTCTACTATCTGCTCGCGGAAAAGTTCGGCAAGGTCGACGCGCTCGCCGGCTGATCCGGCGCGAAAGCGCGTGAGACCAACCAGAAACCCCGGCTGGCGTGCCGGGGTTTTCTTTATCCCGCGCCCACCGATTGCCCTGATCCGCGAAGCATGAGACGTTTGCCCTCGCAACCCGCGCGATAGGGCGCAACGACACGACATGCCCCGGCCGGAGGCAAGCCATGCAGCCGATGCCTCGGCTTACCGACAAGTTCGATCTGTCGAAATCCGATCAGCTCTTGAACGGCATGCAGGCGATCGTCCGCCTCGTGCTGATGCAAAAGGCGCGCGACACCGCTGCCGGCCTCGACACGGCAGGCTACGTCACCGGCTATCGCGGCTCGCCCATCGCCACGCTCGAGACAGCATTCGCATTGGCCGGCGAGCGCGTACCGAACGCCGACATCGTCTTTCACCCCGCCATCAATGAGGATCTTGCCGCGACCGCGCTCTGGGGCACGCAGCAGGCGGAACTGAGGGGCGAAGGCCGCTTCGATGGGGTCTTCGGCGTCTGGTACGGCAAGGGCCCCGGCGTCGACCGCTCCGGCGACGCGCTGCGCCACGCCAACCACGCCGGCACATCGCCTCACGGCGGCGTCATCGCCTTGATGGGCGACGACCACATCTGCGAAAGCTCGACCTCCGCGCACCAGTCGGAATTCGCCTTCGTCGATGCGATGATCCCGATCCTCAATCCCGCAGGCGTGCAGGACCTGATCGATCTGGGGATCTACGGCTTCGCCCTGTCGCGCTTTGCCGGCACCTGGGTCGGCATCAAGTGCGTCAAGGACAACGTCGAGAGCACGGCGGTGGTCGATGCCGACCCTCACCGCGTGCGCATCGCGCAGCCGCCACAAGCCGAATTCAAGATGCCCCCCGGCGGCCTCAACATCAGGCTCAATGATCCACCGCTCGCCAAGGAAGCCCGCTGGCACGATCACAAGCGCGACGCCATCCATGCCTTTGCCCGCGCCAACCGCCTCGACCGGACCGTGATCGACGGCGGCCCCACAGCACGCATCGGCGTCATCGCCGCGGGCAAGAGCTATGCGGACGTGCGCCAAGCGCT
This sequence comes from uncultured Hyphomicrobiaceae bacterium, assembly GCA_964506885.1. Lineage (GTDB taxonomy): Bacteria > Pseudomonadota > Alphaproteobacteria > Rhizobiales > Hyphomicrobiaceae > JAEUMD01. The sequence goes on from CAZDNY010000072.1 coordinate 7,988, forward strand.
CGACATGCTGGGCCTCGACGAGGCGCGCGCTGCCGATCTCGGCCTGCGCCTTCACAAGCTCGCGCTCGTGTGGCCGCTCGAAGCACAGGGCCTCGAGCGGTTCGCCGAGGGCCTCGACCTCGTCATCGTGGTCGAGGAAAAGCGCGCGCTGATCGAAACCCAGGTCAAGGAACTGCTCTATGACCTGCCCGACCGCCCGCGCGTCATCGGCAAGACGGACGAGAGCGGCCGAAAGCTCTTTTCGCCATCGGGCGCGATGGACCCGCTGCCGGTTGCGATCGCCATTGGCAGACGACTCTCGGCCGTATCAGGCGACAACGAGTTGGCCAGCCGCACCGCCGAACTCGAAGCCGCCGACAAAGCCCGCCCCACGGCACCCGAAGCGATGCAGCGTCTCGCCTACTTCTGCGCCGGCTGCCCGCACAACACGTCGACCCGCGTCCCCGAAGGCGAACGCGCCTATGCCGGCATCGGCTGCCACTACATGGTCCAGTGGATGGACCGCGCCACCGAGGGCTTCACGCAGATGGGCGGTGAAGGCGCCAACTGGATCGGCGAGGCGCCGTTCTCCAGGCGCCGCCACGTCTACCAGAACATCGGCGACGGCACCTACGTTCACTCCGGATCGCTGGCGATGCGCGCTGCTATCGCATCCGGCGTCACGATGACCTACAAGCTGCTCTTCAACGATGCCGTCGCCATGACCGGCGGCCAGCACCTCGATGGCGGCATGACATTGCAGCAGATGGCCCGCCAACTGGTCGACGAAGGGGCAGCCAAAGTCGCAATCGTCGCGGCCGATCCCGGCAAGTATCACGCGGGCTCCTTCCCCGCAGGCGTGAGCGTCCACCCGCGCGAAGCCTTCGACGAGGTCCAAAAGGACCTCGCTGAAATCGACGGCGTCACCGTCCTCATCTACGACCAGACCTGCGCCGCCGAACTGCGCCGCCGCCGCAAGCGCGGCACCATCGCCGACCCCGGCGTGCGGATCGCCATCAACCACCTTGTCTGCGAAGGGTGCGGCGATTGCGGCACGCAGTCCAACTGCATTGCCATCACGCCGCGCGAAACCGAATTTGGACGCAAGCGCGCCATCGACCAGTCGGCATGTAACAAGGACCGCACCTGCCTTGACGGCCTGTGCCCGAGCTTCGTCACGCTGGTGGGCGCACAGCCCCGCCGCCGGCCGCTGCTCAACCTCGAAGACGCGTTGGCGCATCTTCCAGAACCCGCACGCCCATCGCTTTCACAATCCTTGGCGATCCTCGCCGCCGGCATCGGTGGAACCGGCGTCGTGACCATCACCGCCGTGCTCGGGCAGGCCGCGCACCTTGCCGGTCTGGGCTTCGGTGCCATCGACGTGACCGGCATTGCTCAGAAAGGCGGGCCCGTTGCCTGCCACATGCGTTTTGCCACCAGCCCGGACGAGATCCACGCCATCCGCATCGGCACCGAAGGCGCCGACGTTGTGCTCGGCGGCGACCTGGTCGTCACGGCCTCCAACAAGGTTCTCGATACGGTAGCGCCGGGACACACGACCATCGTCGCGTCACGCCACGCAGCAACCAGCGGCGACTTCACCCGCGATCCCGGCCTGAAAACCCCAACCGACGCCCTGATCGCCGCGATCGGCAACCGCGCCGGCAGCCGCGTCCCCGAAATCCTGGATGCGCACGCGATTGCTCTGAAGCTTCTCGGCGATGAATTGTACGCCAACATGCTGCTCGTCGGCTTCGCCTACCAGAGGGGGGTGGTGCCCGTTTCATCGCAGGCCATCGAGACGGCCATCGCCATCAACGGCATCGATGTGGAGAAGAACCGCCAGGCCTTCCGCCTTGGCCGCCTCGCCGCTCACGATGCCGCCGCCGTCGACCGCATGTCGGCGGGATCTCGTGACGACGCAGACCCGCCCGCGACGCTCGACGACATCATTGCAGCACGCACGAGCGATCTGATCGCCTACCAGGACCGCGCGCTAGCAAATCGCTATCAGCAGCGCGTCACATCGATCAGACGCGCCCAGGAGCGCCTCGCCACCGGCAGCCCGGCACTCGCGCAGACCGTCGCACAGGCGTATCACAAGTTGCTCGCGATCAAGGACGAATACGAGGTCGCGCGCCTCTTCACCGATGGCCGTTTCGAACGCGAGATCTCAGAAGCATTCGAAGACGTCGCCGCGATCCACCTGCATCTGGCCCCGCCGCTCATCTCGCGCATCGATCCAGCCACAGGCCGCCCCGTCAAGCGGCGCTTCGGTTCATGGATCATGCCGCTGCTGCGCCTGCTTGCCAGGGCGAAACGTCTGCGCGGCACCCCCTTCGACATCTTCGGCTACAGTGCCGAACGCCGCGCGGAGCGGCGACTTATCGCCCTATACGAAGCCGACCTCGACCGCATCGCCACGATGGTTAGTCCTGAAAACCTTACCACCGCGATCGCGCTGGCAAGTTGGCCGCTGCAGATCAAGGGCT
>CAZDNY010000073.1:0-10457 GCA_964506885.1 uncultured Hyphomicrobiaceae bacterium
GGGCGCGATCGAGTATGCAGGCGGTCACCTGACCGATCGGAACACCCTTGGCTTGCGCCAAGGCCTTGAGGTTTTCTTCCGGCGACCTGTCGAGATCGACGATGCCTTCGGGATAGCCGGGACCGACGGCGATCTTGTCCATGTACATGTCGGGGGCATGCAGCAGGCCGCCGCGCTCGGAGATGGCGAGCACGGCAAGCGCATTGGGCATGGCCTTGGCGCAGATGGTGGTGCCCTCGAGCGGATCGACGGCGATGTCGACCTCGGGGCCTTCGCCGGTACCGACCTCTTCACCGATGTAGAGCATCGGCGCTTCGTCCATTTCACCTTCGCCGATGACGACCCGACCCTTGATGGCAACCCGCGCCAGCTCGCGGCGCATGGCATCGACGGCGGCCTTGTCTGCGGCCTTCTCGTTGCCGCGGCCGCGCAGACGGGCGGCTGCGATGGCTGCGGCCTCGGTAACGCGCGCCACCTCGAGCACCAGAACCCGGTCCAGGCCTCCGTTCGCGTCTGCGTTCGCCATCCTCACGTCTCCTCGTTCGTTTGCTGCAGGCCGATTGCGTCCGAGCGGTGGGGCGCGCGCCTTGTGGTCATACCAGTGTCCGTCACATCGCCTCGATGCGGATCATTTGCGGTTTTTCCGAAACGTTGCCGTCGGCCTCGATGGCATCGAGTGCGCTGCGGATCGCCTGCTCGGTCGTTTCGTGCGTGATCAGCGTCACGGTGGCGGGCGCGCCCGGTTCGCCACTGCGACCGGCGCCCGGCAGCACGGCCTTGGCGCGGCGCTGGACAATCGATTCCAGCGAGACCTCACGGTCGCCCATGCGCTTGGCGATGGCCGCCATGGCGCCGGGCTTGTCGTAGACCGACAGGCGCACGTAGTAGGCGCCCTGATGCTCGCCGATGGCCGCGCGGCGGTGCGGCTTCAAGTGTTCGACCGGCACGATGAAGGGCGGCACGCCTCCGCCGCGCGCGATGTCGATGATGTCGCTGGCAACGGCGGACGCGGTCGCATCCGATCCCGCGCCCGGGCCGACGAGCAGCAACGTTCCGACGCGGTCGCCGTCGACGGCGACGCAGTTGGTGACGCCGGACACCTCGGCAATGGCGGAGTGCTTGGGCACCATGGTCGGGTGGACGCGCGCCTCGATGCCGCCGGAGGGCGTGCGCAGGGCGACCCCGAGCAGCTTGATGCGGTAACCCAGTTCGTCGGCAGCGGCGATGTCGGCCTGGGTGATGTGCTCGATACCCTCGACGTGGATCTCGTCGAAGGCGACCTCGGTGCCGAACGCGAGGGAGGTCAGGATGGTCAGCTTGTGGGCAGCATCGAAGCCGCCGATGTCGAAGGTCGGATCGGCCTCGGCATAACCCAGGCGCTGCGCTTCTGCCAGGACGTCAGCGAAGGCGCGCTGTTCGGTCTGCATCTTCGTCAATATGAAATTGCAGGTGCCGTTCAGAATGCCATAGATGCGGCTAATGCGGTTGCCGAGCAGGCTTTCGCGCAGCGTCTTGATGATCGGGATACCGCCAGCTACGGCGGCCTCGAAGTCGAGCGCGCAGTTGTGCTTCTCGGCAAGTGCCGCCAGCGCAACGCCATGGCGGGCGAGCAGTGCCTTGTTTGCGGTGACGACGTGGCGCCCTGTCTTCAGCGCCGCTTCCACGGCTGTGCGCGCTGCGCCCTCCTCGCCGCCGATCAACTCAACGAAGATGTCGATGTCCGGCGACTTCGCCAGGGCCACGGGATCGTCGAACCAGGTCGCCTGCGACAGGTCGCAATCGCGCTTCTTGTTGCGGTCGCGCGCACTGACGGCCGCGACCACGATTCTGCGGCCCAGAGCGATGGTGAGATGCTCGGCGTTGTCGGTCAGAAGCCGAACGAGCCCGGCACCAACGGTTCCGAGCCCGGCGATGCCGAGTTTCAAAGGCTCATTCATGATCGAAGGCGTCTAGCGGGAGGCTTTCTGTGGAATGGGAATGACGTTATGCAACGTTTCCGGCGACTGGGCGAGGAACTTTTTGACATTGCGCGCGGCCTGGCGGATGCGATGTTCGTTCTCCACCAGCGCGATGCGAACATAGCCTTCGCCGTATTCGCCGAAGCCCAGGCCCGGCGAGACGGCGACATCGGCCTTCTCAATCATCAGCTTTGAGAATTCCACCGATCCCATCGCCTTGAACCTTTCGGGGATCGGCGCCCAGGCGAACATCGTGGCGGGCGGCGGCGGCACATCCCAGCCCGCGCGCCCGAAGCTCTCGACGAGGACGTCGCGGCGGCGCTTGTAGGTTTGCCTGACTTCGTCGATGCAGTCCTGCGGTCCATTGAGGGCAGCCGCGGCTGCGACCTGGATCGGCGTGAAGGCGCCATAGTCCAGATACGACTTGACGCGGGCCAGCGCGTTGATGAGGCGATCGTTGCCGACGGCAAATCCCATGCGCCAGCCGGGCATGGAATAGGTCTTGGACAGCGAGGTGAATTCGACCGTCACGTCGATCGCTCCGGGCACCTGCAGGACCGAAGGCGGCGGATTGCCGTCGAAGTAGATCTCCGAATAGGCGAGATCGGACAGGATGATGATGCCGAGCTTCTTGGCCAGTTCGACGGCCGCCTTGTAGAAGTCGAGGTCGGCGACCATCGCCGTCGGGTTGGAGGGATAAGACAGCACCATCGCGATCGGCTTGGGAATCGTGTGCCGGCAGGCGCGATCGACGGCGCGCAGGAAATCATCGCCGGTGCTGGCCGGGATATGGCGCACGGAGGCGCCCGAGATCAGGAAGCCGAACTCGTGGATCGGATAGGTCGGGTTGGGCACGATGATCACGTCGCCGGGCGCGGTGATCGCCTGCGCCATGTTGGCAAAGCCCTCTTTCGAGCCGAGCGTGGCGACGATCTGCGTTTCCGGATTGAGCTTCACGCCGAAGCGGCGCTCGTAATAGGCCGCCTGGGCGCGGCGCAGACCGGGAATGCCCTTGGAGGCCGAATAGCGGTTGGTGCGCGGTTTGCCTACGGTTTCGACGAGCTTGTCGATGATGTGCTGCGGGGTGGGCAGGTCGGGATTGCCCATGCCGAGATCGATGATGTCAGCGCCACGGGCGCGCGCCTCGGCCTTCAGGCGGTTGACCTCGGCGAACACATACGGTGGCAGGCGCTTGATGGAATGGAAGTCCTCGATCACGACAGATCTCTTTGGCTCTTGGGTCGGGAGCTCTTGGCTCGGGTATGCGGGTCTGGTGACCCCATGGGGTTGCGGTCCGGCAGCGTCACGTCGCGATCAGGCCGGTCCGTTTGCGCGGTGTGGCCTCAGGGCGCCAGCTGTTGCCGACTGGTCGGCGGCACCGCCGCAAGGCCCTCCCGGAGGGACTCGTTCCACTCCCCCGGTTGGTCGCGACGCAATTTACGCTGTCCGCCGGTCCCAGGTAAAGCAGGCTCAGCGTGATGCGAGCAACGAAAAGGGGTGGCTGCATGGCCGCAGGCCTGCGGCGGAATGACTACGGACGTTCAATTATTGTTCTATACGCAATGGCTTGGCGGCCTCGGCGTCGAGCCGGGTGCGCTCCTGCTCCAGCTCGCGGATGGCGCGTTTTTGCTCGGCGGGGTTCATGAGCGGGCGGGGAATCCGGGTCAGTTCCGGCAGAGGCGTTTGCGATCCCTGCCCACAACCGCTTAAGCTTAAGGTGGAAAACCCGAATGTGACGGCGATTGCCAAAGGCACCGAAAGTGATGCGGGTTTTCGCTGTCGGTGCGTCACGGCACTCCTCGCTGCGGGCCGGAGTTGGTCATGCTCTACGGAATGCCTACTTGATTCTGGTGGATCGAGCAGGTAGCGCCTTATAGAAATCGCCGCTCCAGCCCTGAAAAATGGCGCCTCCGTGCTATTTTTGGTGCGGATGCGAGACGGTTGTAGAGGTCGCGCACTGCGCTCGCGCTCGCCGTCCTAGAAAGAAAGCAGCCATGCAGAAGCCGAACGAACCCGATACTCCCGAACTGGCCGCCTACAGGATCAACGATCCTGAGGAGTTCGCACGCAACATACTGAAACTGTTTGAAGAAGGTAGCCGGGCCATGACCAGCTACCTGGAGCGTGCAGACAACAGGATGAGCCCGTTTTCGAGCGCTACCGAAATGTCGGAGGCGTCGCGCATGATGGGCGAAATCGCCCAACGCTGGATGACGGAGCCGGTCAAGCTGGCGGAGGCGCAGGGCAACCTGATGCGGTCTTACGCCGAGCTTTGGAACAACACGCTGCGGCGGATGCTGGGCGAGAACGTCGATCCAGTGGCTGAGCCGGAGGCCGGCGACAACCGCTTCAAGGATCCGGAGTGGTCGGCAAATCCCTACTTCGACTTCTGGAAGCAGGCCTATCTGGTGACGACGCACTGGGCCGAATCGATCATCGACAAGACCGACGGGCTCGACGAGCGCACCAAGCAGAAAGCGGACTTCTATTTCCGTCAGGTGTCGAGTGCCTTTTCGCCCTCCAACTTCCCGATGACAAACCCGGAAGTCGTGCGCGAAACCTTCCAGACGAACGCCAAGAACCTGGTGCAGGGCATGGCGCATTTCGTCGAGGACATGGAGAAGTCCGGCGATCTGCTGAAAATCAGCCAGACCGACACCACGGCGTTCGAGGTGGGCAAGAACCTGGCGGTGACACCGGGCAAGATCGTCTATCAAAACGACATCATCCAGCTCATCCAATATTCGCCCAGCACCGACAAGGTGCGCGAGGTACCGCTGCTGATCGTGCCGCCGTGGATCAACAAGTACTACATCCTGGACCTGACGCCGCCCAAGAGTTTCGTCCGCTGGGCGGTCGAGCAGGGCTTCACCGTGTTCCTGATTTCCTGGGTGAACCCGGACCAGCGGCTGTCGCACAAGACCTTCGAAGACTACATGAAGGAAGGCGTGCTGGCGGCCACGGACGCGGTGCGGCGGGAAACCGGCGTGCCCAAGTGCAATGCGCTCGGCTACTGCGTCGGCGGCACGCTGCTGTCGACGACGCTCGCCTACCTCGCTGCGCGTGGCGAACAGCCCTATATCTCGGCGACGTTCCTGACCACGCAGGTGGACTTCACCAAGGCCGGCGACCTGCTCATCTTCATCGATGACACGCAGCTCAAGAGTCTCGAAGAAATGATGGCCGAGCGCGGCTACCTGGATGGTTCGCGCATGGCCAACGTGTTCAACATGATGCGACCGCGCGACCTGATCTGGCCGTATGTCGTCAACAACTACCTGCTGGGCAAGAAGCCGTTCCCGTTCGACCTGCTCTACTGGAACCAGGATTCCACACGGATGCCTGCCGCCAACCACAACTTCTATCTGCGAGAGTTCTATCACGAGAACAAACTCGCCAACGGCGAACTGAAGATCGCGGGAACACCGCTCGATCTGTCCAAGGTGCGCCTGCCCGTCTATCACCTGGCGGCCAGGGAAGATCATATCGCGCCGGCCAAGTCGGTGTTCATCGGTTCCAAGCTGTTCGGCGGTCAGGTCGAATACGTGCTGGCCGGCTCGGGCCATATCGCCGGCGTCATCAACCCGCCCGAGAAGGTCAAGTACCAGTACTGGACGGCGCCGAAGGCCGCTGCTGACACGCTGGAAGAATGGACGACGATGGCGCGCGAGACGCCGGGATCCTGGTGGCCGCACTGGGCGGAATGGCTCGCCCGGCAGTCCGGCGCCTGGACGCTGCCGCGCCAGCCCGGCGAGAAGCTCGGCGTCATCGAGGATGCACCCGGATCCTATGTGAAGGGCAAGTCCTAGCGCATTCAGGCAGATCTGCATCGACCAGGGGCCGGGCGCGAGCGTCCGGTCCTTATTTTTTGTGGACTGCCCCGTGCCGCAAGGGGCATCCGGCACCCAGGTATCCGACGACTGAGCTCTGTGGACGAGCGCGTTCAGGCATATTGACCTCATGCGCAGCGAAATGCAACCTTTGGTTGTTTTTTGCGAAAGGCGCCCGCATAAGTGTCGGGACTGCGCGTAGCCTCGGGGCCAGACATGCTGGGCATTGCTCGACATTCCGACACTTGCACCGATGCCCGGTCGATGGCTGCGCTTGGACACACAGCATCGTGCGAAGGCCAACCAGCGGTCGTCATCGTCGGTGCCTCGACGGGAATAGGCCGAGCGCTCGCGGAGGAGTTTGCCAGGCATGGTCATCGGCTGATCATCATCGCGCGCAGTGCCGACGCACTGCGGCAGGCGGCCGGCCAATTGGCGGCAAAACACCAAGTCGAGGTGCACGTCCTGTCGCTCGACATCACCAGCGACGATGCTGCCGACCGGATCGTTGCACTCGCTGGGCGAACAGGTCTTTACATCGACACACTGGTGCTCAATGCGGCGCTGTGGGCCGAGGGGCCTCTCGACCGGATGCAGCGCGGGCGACTACGCCGTGTCGTCGACACGAATATTTCCGCGGTGGGGGAACTGGCAATCGCGCTCCTTCCTGCGATGGTGGCGCGCGGCCGCGGAAACATACTGGTCACCGGATCGCTGGCGGGGGATGCACCTGGCCCCTTCAACGCCGTTTATGCCGCATCGAAGGCGTTCTTGCGGTCGTGGACGCTGTCGCTGCGCTACGAGGTCAGGGCCTACGGCATCAACGTATCGCTGCTCACCCCGGGAACCGTCGACAGTGCTTTCACGCTTCAGGGGCCGGAGCGTGCCAGTGACCGCGGCCGGCGGTTCTGGTCAACGACGCCGGAGGCGGTGGCGTGGCTCGCCTACCGCGGGCTGTCATGCGGACAAGGCGTGATCGTGCCCGGGCTTTTGTGGCGGATCATAAGGCTTGGAACCTTCGTGATGCCCGACCGGCTGCTTGCGCACATTCGCGGCCGCCTGTCTGAGCACGGCGCGCAAGGCTGCGTCAGCGGACCGGGGCGGTGAGCGCCATTTCCCCCCTCGCCGCAGGGCACATGCAGGCTGGTCTTGCTGGCCGCTATTGGCGGCTGCTGGCGGGTGCCGCGGCGGTGCAGGATTTCATCAGGCGTCACTACCGGCTCAGCCTCATGGTGGCCCTGCTCGGCTTGAGTGTCGCCGTCACGACCACGGCGGCGAACACAGCAGACCGGGCGCCGCAGCTCAGTCGAGCCCAAGCGCAACTTGCGCTGCAGATCATGGAGCGATCAAGTACGGCTCCAGCGCAGGCGCAAGGCAGGCCCTTCGCCACGGGAATGCTCCACGGTGCGCCTGGCTATGCACTCGTGCTCGCTATCGCCGGCTCGGCGGATCGTCAACTTCGGACATACATCGCGTGTGCCGCGCGAGCAGACACTGCATGTGACAAACGCTCGGTTCGGACGCTGATTGGCCTCCAGATCATCGCTGCGATCCTCGGCGTCGTCCTGCTCGGCTATGCGGCCTGGGCGTTGTCGGGTTCAAGGGACGTTGCGTTGTTGACTGCGCTGCTGGCCGCTCTGGGAAGCCCGCTCGGCGAGCCTGCCGGATATCTGCACCATTTCGTTTTCCCCCCCTTGCTGTTGTACCTCTATATGTTCGCCGTCATCCGCGGCGCTCGATGCAACAGTCGAGCATGGGATGCAGCGGCAGGAGCAGCACTGGCGGCCACTTCGCTGTTCATACCGATCATGGCCGCTGTCGTGCCGCTCGGTGCTGTGTTGCTGGTGCTGGTGCGCGCCAGCGGCTGTTCGTTCTCGTGCGCGCTCGGACGTGCCGCCGCAGTCCTCACCGGAGCCGCGCTCGTCGCAGTGGCCGCTGCTCAAGCGGTCCCCGGCTTTCTGGATGCCGAGATCTTCTTCAAGTGGGTCGGCTTCGATCTCTCGCGGCGGTTGGCGTTCGGCGAAATTGCCATGCACCACGCGGTTGTCGGATTCTTGATCAAGATTCCCTTCCTCGACGGCCTGACAGAGGCGCTGGCGCCCGACACCTGGCTCAAAGGTTATCACGCGTTTGTTGGGGACGTCGCAAGCCGCAGCGCTGCAATCAGGAGGGCGGCTCAGATCGCTTCTGCGACCTCGGCCGGGCAGACCGCATATCTCGTCACTCAAGTCTGGCCGAATGCGATTGGTTTCCTGCTGGCGACGCCTGCACTACTGATGTCGGGCCTCGTTGCGAAGGCAGGCATCATCGGTCTGGCCGGAATCTTCTTTTGGCGTCGGATGTTTGCCTATCATCGCGCAACGGAGGGCGCTGCACTCCTTGTGCACGCATTCTTTCCCATCGGCGCGCTGCTGTTCGCGATGACGATGCTCAGCACCGCGCATTCCTACATGCAGATTCCGCTCATCGCCATTCACGCCTACGCAATCGCCGTCACCTCGGGGCGCATCTGACGGCCGGCCACGTGTCAGGCCGACTGATCGAGCGCCTGGGCCAGATCGGCGATGATGTCGTCCTTGTCCTCGATGCCAATCGACAGGCGGACCACATCGGGGCCGGCGCCGGCGGCAATGCGCTGCTCGTCGGTCAACTGGCGGTGGGTCGTGGAGGCGGGATGAATGACGAGGCTCTTCGTGTCGCCGATGTTGGCCAGATGCGAGAGCAGCTTGAGACCGGCCACGAGCTTGACGCCGGCATCGTAGCCGCCCTTCAGCCCGAAGGTGAAGACGGCGCCGGCGCCCTTCGGGCAGATCTTCTGTTGCAGCGCGTTGTAGGCATTGCCCGGCAGGCCGGCATAATTCACCCAGGCAACGGCGGGATGTTTTTCCAAAAATTCCGCAACGGCCAGCGCGTTCGCGCAATGGCGCTCCATGCGCAGCGGCAGCGTCTCAATCCCCGTCAGGATCAGGAACGCGTTCATCGGCGCGATTGCCGGTCCGAGGTCGCGCAGCCCCATGACGCGGGCTGCGATCGCGAAGGCGAAGTTGCCGAACGTCTCGGCCAGCACCATGCCGCCATAGGAGGCATTGGGCTCGACGAGTGTCTTGTAGCGGTGCCCGGCCTTGAGCCAGTCGAACGTCCCGCAATCGATGAGGACGCCGCCCACCGAGTTGCCGTGGCCGCCGAGGAACTTGGTCAGCGAGTGCACGATGATGTCGGCGCCCAGTTCCTTGGGCTGGCACAGGTAGGGCGTGGCGAGGGTGTTGTCGACGATCAGCGGCACACCGGCCTTCCTGGCGATGGCTGCGATGGCGGGGATGTCGATGACCACGCCGCCGGGATTGGCGATCGACTCGATGAAGATGGCGCGGGTCTTGTCCGTGATGGCGGCTTCGAACGAGGCCGGATCGGTGGAATCGGCCCACACGACGTTCCAGTTGAACTTCTTGAAGGAGTGGTTGAACTGGTTGATGGAGCCGCCGTAGAGCTGGCGGCCGGCGATGAATTCGTCGCCCGGCTCCAACAGCGTGTGGAAGACCAGGAACTGTGCCGCGTGACCCGAGGCCAGCGCCAGGGCCGCCGTGCCGCCCTCCAGCGCTGCCATACGCGCCTCGAGCACCGCCTGGGTCGGATTCATGATACGTGTATAGATGTTGCCGAACACTTCCAGGCCGAACAATGCCGCGGCATGGTCGGCATCGTTGAAGACATATGACGTCGTCTGGTAGATCGGCGTCGCCCGTGCGCCGGTCGAGGGATCGGGCGCGGCACCCGCATGCACGGCCAGGGTTGCAAACTTCGGATTGGGGATGTCGGCCATGTTGTCCTCTTCGACGATGTTGGGATCGCGGTGCGGATACCGGAACGTGGGGGTAGAATGCCTGGACGGCGGGCAGGTTGCCCAAAGCTTAGCGCAGCCATCGCACATGCGACAACATGAGCAATCGGCCATCGGGCCCACCAGGGTTAGGCGGGACTGACGGACGGCCCTCGGTCATCCTCCTGTCGCATCGACGACCTACGGGTTGGGCAAGCATCACCGGCCGGCCCAAAACGGAGCGCGATCACCCAGACCTCAGCCGGGACCCAGCTCATGACCATCCGCAATCTGGAGCACATGTTCGAGCCGCGCTCGGTCGTCCTGATCGGCGCCAGCCAGAGGACGGGCAGCGTCGGCAACTGGCTGGCGCGCAACCTGTCGGACGGCTTCAAGGGCAGGCTCGACTTCGTCAATCCCAAGGGCGGCACGATCGCGGGGCGGACCTGCCACACGCGGCTGTCGCAGCTCAAGGCTCCCGCCGACCTGGCCGTCATCGTCACGCCGCCGCAGACGGTGCCCGGTATCATCGCCGAACTCGGCGCGGCCGGCACGCGCGCAGCCGTCGTCATCACGGCCGGGCTCAAGGGCGAACTGCGCCAGCAGATGCTCGATGCCGCACGACCGCACTGCCTGCGCATCATGGGTCCCAACTGCATCGGTCTGGCGCTGCCGCACATCGGGCTCAACGCCTCGTTCACGCACATTGCCGCGCCGAAGGGCGACATCGCCTTCCTGTCGCAATCGGGTGCACTCATCACCGGTATCGTCGATTGGGCCTCGTCCCGGTCGGTCGGATTCTCGCAGGTGGTCTCGCTCGGTGACATGGCCGCCGTCGATTTCGGTGACCTG
>CAZDNY010000074.1:0-10424 GCA_964506885.1 uncultured Hyphomicrobiaceae bacterium
CTTCGTCGAGGCTGGCGATCATGGCGTCGTGGCGTGCCTGCAGTGTAGCCTCGTCCTCGATCGGCTCGACGGTTTCCAGAACCCCCTTCAAGGCCAGAAGTCCCTCGGCGCGCGGACGCTCGCAACCGGTCAGGTGCTGGATGTGCTCGGCGGCTTTCAGAACCTGCTCGAGGGCCGCCTCGTTGAGCCTGATCTCGGTGTTGCCGGCTTCGCGGCTTACCTGCAGGGAAATGCTGATGTTGCCGCGCACGAAGCGGCGCGCGACGGCCTCGCGTACGCGCGGCTCGAGTGCGTCTGCGCCCGGGGCCAGTCGCAGACGGAGATCGAGGCCGCGGCCGTTGACGCTGCGGGCTTCCCAGGTCCAGGCGGTGGCACCCATCGCACCATCGGCGCGGCCAAACCCGGTCATGCTTTTGAGGCTCATGGCGGTCGTTTCCGGTTGTCGAATTCCGGTGAGGTTCCGGTCGGGGCAGCGCGCTGGTCGGATCGGCGCCGGGTGGGACGCTGTCCCCTGCCCTGGTGAAAGGCGGGCGGCGGCAGCGTGGGCACCTTAATAGGGGCTCATGCGCGGACCAACAAGCCGGTGCGCTGGCGCGGATCGTCGAAGATATGGGGCGTTGGCGTTCGCAGGGTGCGCAAGGTTGTCAGCGCTTGGGCTTGCGGACGGGGAGCGGGACGTCGACGGTGGTGGTGGCGGCGGACGCTGTTCCTGCGGCAGGCGCGGGATTGAGCGTGGTCACGACAGGAAGCGCGGGCTTGGCGTCGGACGCGGCGTTGGCCGGCGGCGGGGCCGGGATCGAGACGGCACGCGTCGCCTGGCTCGTAGGGATCGGCGCGGTATCGGGGGCCTCGGGCGAGCCTTCGGCGGCTTCGCGGCGCGCGGCACGCTCGACTCGGCGCCAATTGGCGACGGCAGCGTTGTGCTCCTTCAGCGTGGTCGAAAATGCATGGCCGCCGGTGCCGTCGGCGACGAAATAAAGATCGTCGGACTTGGCGGGATTGAGCGTGGCCTCGATGGCGGAGCGGCCTGGGTTGCAGATCGGCGTCGGCGGCAATCCATTGATCTGATATGTGTTGTAGGGCGTCTTGCCGTCGATATCGGCGCGGGTGATGGGGCGGCCGAGCGACCCCTGCCCTCCGACGATCCCGTAGATGATCGTGGGATCGGATTGCAGACGCATGTTCTTGCGCAGTCGATTGACGAAAACGGCTGCGACGCGGTCGCGCTCGTCGGCGCGGCCGGTCTCCTTCTCCACAATGGAAGCGAGGATCAGCGCTTCCTGCGGCGAAGCCACGGGAAGGTCAGCCTGACGCTTTTCCCAGACGGCAGCCAGGAAGCGCTCCTGTTCGGAGCGCATGCGATCAATGAGTTCCTGGCGCTGCATGCCCTTCGAGAAGCGATAGGTATCAGGCAAAAGCGCGCCTTCGGGCGGGATGTCGGTGATTTCGCCATCAAGATCTTCGTGGGCGTTGAGCCGGGCGACGATCTGGGCGCTGGTGAGCCCCTCGGGAAGCGTGACCTTTGAAAGGATCGATTTTCCCTCGACCAGAGTCGCATGTACCTGCGCGAGGCTGGTGCCCTTCTTGAATTCGTATTCGCCAGCCTTCAGATGCTGCGGCTTGCTGCGCTTCACTGTGGCGCGCGCATAGTGGCCGGCGACGAAAACCCACCGGTTGGAAATGATACCCTCGCGCTCCAGCCGCTGGGCGATCTCGATGGGCCCTTCCCCGCGCGGAATGCCGAAAGTGCGCGTCACCGTCAGCGGACCAGGCTTCTCGAACTCGTGCATGAACCACAAGATGCTGCCGCCAATGACGATCATGGCACCCAGCGAGAGGGTCATGATGGTGGAGATGAAGCGGGCAAATCCCGATACGCGACGGGAGGGTTCGCGGTACTTGCGTTTGGGCCGCCCCGGCGCGCGCGCGGGCTCCAGAGCTTCCTGGGGGCTCTTCGGGCGTGTCCTGCCGGTATCGAGCGTGACGTCCCGATCGCGGCCGACAGCATCCTTTGACTGCCTTTTGCTCATGCCCTGGTTCTCGGCCCCGTCCGCGTTTCCGCGCTGCCCCCCGGCAGCTCTTGCCTTCGACGTGCCCGGCAGCCACAGCAGCCGCTGCCCGAGCCCCACCTGCGCGCGTCCTTATGCTCGCCACGAGGGTTCAAATACCATTGCTCGCAGCCGCGCATAAGCGCGATGCAGCAAACATCCACTGTTCGGCACCGGACGCTCGGCACCTGCCTCAAGGGACTGCGAAATTATGGCAAAACGGCGTACCGGGGCTTGCCGGCGGGCGTCATGCCCGGGCCGTCATTCATGCCGCAACGCACGTGTATTCCTACGTGACGCGACGCATCACCAGCGAGGCGTTCGTGCCGCCAAATCCGAACGAGTTCGACAGCACGGTGTTGATCTCGCGTGCCTTGGCCTTGTGCGGAACCAGATCGATGGCGGTCTCCACCGACGGATTGTCGAGGTTCAGCGTGGGCGGCACCATCTGATCACGCATGGCGAGGATCGAGAAGATCGCTTCGACGGCACCAGCAGCTCCCAGCAGATGGCCGATCGCAGACTTGGTCGACGACATGGCAAGACCGTTGGCCGAATTACCGAACAGCCGCTCGACGGCACCCAGCTCGATTTCGTCGCCCATCGGCGTCGATGTGCCGTGTGCGTTGACATAGTCGATTTCGCTGGTGGAGATACCGGCCCGGTTGAGGGCGGCGCGCATGCAGCGGTAGGCGCCGTCACCAGTCTCTTCGGGCGCGGTGATGTGGAAGGCGTCGCCCGACATGCCGTAGCCGATGACCTCGGCATAGATCTTCGCGCCACGTGCCTTGGCGTGCTCCAGCTCCTCCAGCACGACGACACCCGCGCCCTCGCCCATGACGAAGCCGTCACGGTCCTTGTCGTAGGGGCGAGAGGCCTTCTCAGGCGTATCGTTGAAACCGGTCGACAGCGCGCGGCACGCGATGAAACCCGCCATACCGATACGGCAGATCGGGCTTTCGGTGCCGCCGGCGACCATCACGTCGGCGTCGCCCAGCGCAACAAGGCGTGCGGCATCGCCGATGGCGTGCGTGCCGGTCGCGCAGGCCGTGACAACGGCATGGTTCGGGCCCTTCAGGCCATGCTTGATCGATACGTAGCCAGCCGCAAGGTTGATGAGGCGGCCGGGAATGAAGAAGGGCGAGATGCGCCGCGGCCCCTTGTCCTTCAGCAGCAGGGAGGTATCGGCGATGCCCGACAGGCCGCCGATCCCTGAGCCGATCAGGACGCCGGTGGTTTCCTGCTTTTCCTTCGTATCGGCCTTGAAACCGGAATCGGCCAGCGCCTGATCTGCGGCGGCGACGGCATAAATTATGTAGTCGTCGACCTTGCGCTGCTCCTTGGGCTCCATCCAGTCATCGGGATTGAACAGGCCATCGGAGGTGGCGCCGCGCGGCACGAAGTTGGCGATCTGACAGGACAGATCGGAGGCGTCGAAGGTATCGATACGCTTGGCACCGCTCTTGCCCTCGAGCAGACGCTTCCACGTCGGTTCGACACCGCTGCCAAGCGGCGTGACGAGACCCAGACCTGTGACGACGACGCGGCGCATGGTTTTCGATCCTCGCACAAATGACGTGCACGCTTTTCGTGGGCGCGCTGACAGACGTTCGCCGGCAGTCCACGGGACCTTGCGGTCCCAGTCCTACCGGCGCATTCGGCTCTCGCGATGTTGAAAAAGCGCTCGCATCCCAATGAGGATGCGGGCCGGTCAATCGTGCGGGCACGCTTGGCTATGCCGCCCGCGCCAAATCGAGAGAGCCGCCGCGATCCGGCGAACGACATGCGCCGCCGGACCAGGGTTCGGTGAGGTTGCCGGAGATCAGGCGGCCGAAGCGTTCTTCTCGAGGAACTTCACCGCGTCTCCGACCGTCAGGATGTGCTCGGCGGCGTCGTCGGGGATCTCGCACCCGAACTCTTCCTCGAACGCCATCACCAGCTCGACCGTATCCAAGCTGTCAGCGCCCAGGTCATCGATGAAGCTGGCGTTGTCGGTGACCTTTTCGGCCTCCACGCCCAGATGCTCCACGACGATCTTCTTCACGCGCTCAGCGACATCACTCATAGTCTTCCCTCGCGTCCTTAAGCTCTAATGAGGTTCTTGTTTCTCGGTACCAACCGATTTGTTCCGTACCGGTATTTTCAATGCCGGTGTCTCGCTCCCGGATCCCCGCCCGACAGTCCGATTGACTGGCGGTACACGAGTCCCGAGCCTGAGGCATCGGCTGAGCCCTTGGTCGCTGGGTTTTTCCCCAGTTTCCGCAGCCGAAAACCAGCGGCTCGTTAACACACTTCCCGGCCCTTGACCAGCGCCTCGGCACCGGTGCGGAAGGGTCGGCGAAACCCCGAAAATCGTGCTGCAATGCAGCGGCTTGTGATGCGGCGGCCTGAAATGAGCCTTACCCGGCCCACCCCGGACTTTCGCAGTGCGACAACGCGGCTCGCACGTTCCGTTCATGGCATCGTGGCCGACACGCAGGCCGGGCCGGCCAAAGGCCCGCGGAGAGCTGGCTAGATCATCGCCATGCCGCCGTTGACGTGGAGCGTCTGGCCGGTGACGTAACCGCCCTCCTGGCTCGCCAGATAGAGCGCGGCAGCGGCGATGTCGTCGGCCTCGCCGAAGCGCTGGGCCGGGATCATCTTGGCGATCTCCTCGGTCTGCTTCTCGTTCAGGACGTCGGTCATGGCGGTCTTGATGAAGCCCGGCGCGATGCAGTTGGCGGTGATGCCGCGGGACGCGACCTCGCGTGCCAGTGACTTGGTCATGCCGATCATGCCGGCCTTGGAGGCAGCGTAGTTGCCCTGTCCCGGATTTCCGAACACGCCCGACACCGAGGCGATGTTGATGATGCGGCCATAGCCGGTTTTGGAGCGCATCATGTGACGCGCACCGGCGCGGCAGATCATGAAGGTGGATGTCAGGTTGACGGCGATGACGTCGTCCCACTGGTCGTCCTTCATGACCATGAACAGGTTGTCCTTGGTGAGGCCGGCATTGTTGACGATGATGTCGAGGCGGCCGCCGACCGCCTTGATGGCTTCGTCAACCAGCTTGCCGACGGCGGCGCGGTCCGCCAGATCGCAGGGTACGACGACGATGCGGTCGCCCAGCTCGGCTTTCAGGGCTTCGAGCTTGTCGACCTGGCGGCCGGAGACGGCGACGGTCGCGCCCGCCTTGTGAAACGCGCGTGCAATCGCGCCGCCGATGCCGCCTGTCGCGCCGGTGACGAGTGCCGTCTTGCCTGTCAGATCGAACATGTCGGATTGGTCCTGAGTTGTATGGATCGGGATTGTTGGGCAGCTTTGTGCGCGAGGCAGGCGCCAGCGTCAAGCAAGGTGCTCGTCGAGATCATTTCCGCCTCGGGCGGAATCGCATCACCGGCCCGCTGTCCCTCCCGACCACCCTTGGCAGCGTACTTGGGGTGGTCTGGAGGGGGAGCGGAATGATTCCGGCTAAATCTGAATGGCTCTAGCGTGCTGAGATGGTCCGCGCCTGCCTCAAATGAGCGTGCCTGCCTGGGCTGCAACATCATCCGGCGTGCCGATCGAAGCGGTCTTGATGCCCTTTTCGATGCGTCCGACGAGGCCCGCCAGCACCTTGCCGGCGCCAATTTCGTAAACCTCGGTGATGCCGTTGGTGGCCATGTACTGGACGGTCTCGCGCCAGCGCACGGTGCCGGTCACCTGTTCCACGAGGCGCGTGCGGATTTCCTCCGGGTCGCTAATCGGCGCTGCCAGAACATTGGCGATCACCGGAACGGCAGGCGCCTTGATTTCGACCTTGGCCAGCGCCTCGGCCATGGCGTCTGCGGCCGGCTGCATCAACGCGCAATGGAACGGCGCGGAGACAGGCAATGGCAGGGCGCGACGTACGCCCAGAGGCTTGCCCACTTCGGCAACGCGATCGATGGCGCGCTTGTGGCCCGAGAGCACGACCTGGGTCGGATCGTTGTCGTTGGCGACCTGGCAGACGTCGCCCTGGGCGGCTGCTTCCGCCACCTTCTGCGCAACGTCCATGCCCACACCCAGGAGCGCCGCCATCGCACCCTCGCCCACCGGCACCGCCTTCTGCATGGCCTCGCCGCGCAGACGCAGCAGGCGCGCGGTATCGGCGAGCGAGAAGGCGCCTGCCGCAGCCAGCGCGGAATATTCGCCCAGCGAGTGGCCGGCGACGAACTTGACCTTGTCGGCGAGCTCGAATCCCTTTTCGCGTTCCAAAACGCGCATCACCGCCATCGATACCGCCATCAGCGCGGGCTGCGCATTGGCGGTCAGCGTCAGCGTTTCCTTGGGGCCGTCCCACATGATGGCAGACAGCTTTTCGCCGAGTGCGTCATCGACTTCGTCGAACACCTCGCGCGCTGCCGGAAAAGCATCGGCGAGCGCCTTGCCCATGCCGACGTCCTGGCTGCCCTGCCCCGGAAATACGAATGCGATGCTCATGCTCTCAGCCCTTCGTCTCGAACCTTTGGCTCGCCTCAGTTTCGCGGCGCTTTAGGCCTTAGCCGGAGAGCGAAGTCAAGTTTGTGTGGCACGCTCGCAGTCTCGTTGGTGTGGCTGCGCAGACGGTCTGGAGCCGCGCAGGAAGTGCGGCGCGGGCGCCGCCCTCACCCGACCAAAGTCTCCCCCGCGGCGGCTTCAAGTTCACAAATGTTGCGAACTATTTCTGCCAACTCACCGAAAAAGCAGACTTTTTGTCGCAACCGATGTGGCCTGCCTTGATCTCACTGCTGTTCAGCGGGCAATGGGCCTGGAGTAATCGAGTACAAGGGAAAACGATCATGATGACGCGTATCTTGACGCTGCTGGCCGCGGGCCTGCTTCTGCCGGTGTTCGCAAACGACGCCGATGCCCGCCCGAAGAAGCGGAGCAGCGACTTCTACTCCCACGCCGGCGAATATGAGAACCACGTATACAAGCCTCGCCAGCGTACACGCGGGCGCTATCGCAGTAGCGAGCGCATGTCGCTTGGCTATTCGAGCTATGCCTCGTCGGGCAGCTACGGTGCCGGTCCGCGCCCGCGTAAATGGTGCGGCTGGTGGATGCGTACGCAGCGCGGCGGTGGGCCCGAGTTCAATGTCGCCTGGAACTGGCGCAAGTACGGCAGCCCGGCAGCACCACAGGTTGGCGCCGTCGTCGTCTGGCGCCATCACGTCGGACAGATCGTCGGCCAGGCAGCGGACGGGCGCTGGCTTGTGCAGTCGGGCAACGACGGTGGCCGCGTGCGCACGCGTGCCCGCTCGATCTCGGGCGCCGTCATCCGCATGTGATTACGCTGCGTCTGAAATCCGGACAACGCTTCAATCGAAAAGGGCCCGGCGAAGAAAGATCGCCGGGCCTTCGAGTTATCTGGGGAAGGAAACTCAACGAAGCGGACTGACATCAGCCCTTGGGAAGCAGCACCGTATCGATGACGTGGACGACGCCGTTCGACTGCTTGACGTCGGCAACTGTGACGGTCGCGGTGTTGCCGGACTCGTCGGTCAACGTGATCTTGTCGCCATCCATTTTGGCGATGATCTTGCCGCCGGCAACGGTCGGAATGGCATGGGAGCCGTTATCGTCCTTGATCATCTTGGCGACGGCTGCGCTCATCGCTTCGGTCGCCACGACGTGATACTTGAGGATGCCCGCCAGCTTGTCCTTGTTCTCGGGCTTCAGCAGGTCCTTGAGCGTCTTTTCCGGCAGTTTTGCGAAAGCGTCGTCGGTCGGTGCGAAGACCGTGAACGGGCCCTTGCCCGACAACGTGTCGACGAGGCCCGCAGCCTTGACGGCCGTGACCAGAGTCTCGAGATCCTTCGATTTGACTGCGTTCTCGACAATGTTGTTGGAGGCCGACATTTCGGCAGCACCATCGATCTTGGCCAGAGCCGTGGAGGCCGCGAGCGGGGCCATGGCAATGCCGAAACCGAGGACGAATGCGGCAGCAGTGCGTTTCAAAGGCTGTGAGATGTGGGTCATGTGTCCTCCTGGGGGTTGGGCGCCGCGCTTGCGGCAGACACGGGAGTTACGCCCGGTACATCCGGGCCGTTCACTGCTCCAGGGTCACTTTGATTTGAGGTGCCCGGGGTGATCCAGGCGGGGCGCGCTTGCGTCTAAAGGCGTTCGCGTTGCCATTTGACAGCGTCGCGGGCGGCTCTAGATTGCGGCGCAACCAGCGATCGCCTGCTGGACATTTCCCGGAAAAGACGAGGACCTTGCCGCCGATGACCGCTACTCGCACGCCTGCCCGACATTTCGCTCCCCTCGCCATCGGCGCGCCTGAGCCTTACCGCGCTTTGCCGGTGCGGCTGGAGCGCATGATCCATTTCGTTCCGCCCCACAACGAGAAGATCCAGGCGAAGCTCGGCGACATGATCGCGAAGGTGGACGTAATCCTGGGCAACCTGGAAGACGCGATCCCGGCAAGCGACAAGGAGGCCGCGCGCAACGGCTTCATCAAGATGGCGCGCGAGCACGATTACGGCGCGACGGGGCTTTGGACACGCATCAACTGTCTCAACAGCCCGTGGGGCCTGGACGACATCCTCGAGGTGGTGCCTGCCGCTGGCAACAAGCTCGATGTGATCATGTTGCCGAAGGTGGAGGGTCCGTGGGACATCCACTACCTCGACCAGCTTCTGGCGCAGTTGGAAGCCAAGCATGGCATCGACAAGCCGATTCTCATTCACGCCATCTTGGAAACGGCCGAAGGCGTCAAGAACGTCGAAGCGATTGCAGCGGCCAGCCCGCGCATGCACGGCATGAGCCTCGGCCCGGCCGATCTCGCCGCCTCGCGCGGCATGAAGACGACCCGCGTGGGGGGCGGACATCCCGACTACGCGGTGCTCGCCGATCCGGGCCCCGACGCCCAGGCCGCGCGTGCGGCCTACCAGCAGGATCTGTGGCACTACACCGTCGGCAAGATGGTGGATGCGTGCCTATCCTACGGCCTCAAGCCCTTCTATGGCCCATTTGGTGACTTCGCGGATCTGGCCGCCTGCGAAAGCCAGTTCCGCAATGCGTTCCTGCAGGGATGCCTTGGCGCCTGGTCTCTGCACCCGACGCAAATTGACATCGCAAAGCGCGTTTTCTCCCCCGACGAGAAGGAAGTCGCGTTCGCCAAGCGGATCCTGGAGGCGATGCCGGACGGAACGGGAGCGGTGATGATCGATGGCAAGATGCAGGACGATGCCACCTGGAAACAGGCCAAGGTGATCGTCGATCTGGCCAAACTCGTCGCGTCCAAGGATCCCGACATGGCCGCCGTCTACGGCCTTTGAACACCTTGCGGGAAAGGTTCGGGTGGCGCTTGAATAATCAAGCGTTCGTCAGGTCGTGCCGACCTGGCGCGCTGGGCCGCTGCGGCCGGGGTGGATGGCGAGTGGCGCGCGGGTGATCGTTTTCATTGACAGAACTTCGTGCGTTCAGTCGAATAATGGAAACGGGAGGAGCTATTGCGGGCCGTCGCCGAAGGCGGTTCGCGGGTGCGTTGGGCATGGGCCGTGCAGAAGCAATGAAAAAGGCGAGATATTCGGTCGGTGACGTCGTGCGCCACCGGTTCTACCCCTTCCGGGGCATCGTCTTCGATATCGATCCGGTGTTCGACAATACCGAGGAATGGTGGTTGTCGATCCCCGAAGAGATACGTCCGGCGAAGGACCAGCCCTACTACCATTTGCTCGCGGAAAATGCGGAAACCGAGTATATCGCCTACGTTTCCGAACAAAACCTGCTTCCCGACGACACGGGCAAGCCCGTGCGCCATCCCAAGGTCGGCGAGCTGTTCGAGGTCGACGACGACGGGCGCTACCACGCGACGTTTCTGAGCACACACTGAAAAGCAGCCCGAACGGGTCCCACGCCGCTCATGTTTGGCGGCGGCAGAGGGGCAGTGACGACTATGGACCGCTGCCAAGACAAAGGCCGCGAACCTGGTTGAGGTCCGCGGCCTGTCGATGCGAGCCAAAGGTTTGGCGTCTGCTTACTTCTTCTTTTCAGCACCCGGAGGCGGATCGAGAAGCTTGGCGGCGTCGGCGCGGGCCTTCTGCTCTTCCTTCATCTTCTCGACCATCTTGGCTTGGCGTTCGCGGATCTGGTTCATGAGCTGGCCGCGTGCCTTGGCATACTGCTCGTTATCGACGGGCGGTCCTTCGTAAGCCTTGGTGAAGCCATCGAGGGGCACCGGGAAGCCGACCGGCTTGGCGGCCGCGTTGAGCGCGAGGATCATCAGGCCGCCGCCCTTCTTCATCTGGTCGATCAGACCGGCATCCGCCTCGATCTCGGCGGTGCATCCGGCAGGATGGCAAAGCGAATACTTCAGGTTGACCGGCTTGAGCTGACTCTCGTCGATCTTCTCGTTCTTGGCTGCCTTGTCCCACTGATCGACCGTGTAAA
>CAZDNY010000075.1:0-9269 GCA_964506885.1 uncultured Hyphomicrobiaceae bacterium
ATGCTGGCCGACGGCAGGACGGCCCAGTTCGGCGAAGTGCGCCCGGATCTGTCTGATCTGCCAGCCGGGCATCCGCTTCGCGGCCTGTTCGACGAACTGATCGGGATCGGGCGACGCGAAGCTGACGAAGTGGAAGCCCGCGTTCCGAAGGTGCAGCGTCGCGTTGGAGGTTACAACATCGACGCGCTCGTCCCGCATCAAAATCGTGATGCCGCGCTCAACCTGGCGCACTTGCTGGTCGGATCGGAAGGAACGCTGGCGTTCACGACCGCGATCGAACTGAAGCTATGGCCACTGATGGGCCGTCGCGGCGTCGGCGTCTGCCACTTCGGATCCTTTTTCCGTGCCATGGATGCGGCCCAGCATATCGTCAAGTTGAAACCGATCGCGGTCGAGTTGGTCGACGACACAATGATCGAACTGGCCAGCAGGATCAGCATCTTCGAGCCTACGTTGCGGGCTGCGGTCCGCGGAAAGCCCGCAGCACTGCTTCTTGTCGAATTCGCCGAGGACGAAGACGAAAATATCGCGCGCATCAAGCAGCTTTCGGAGCTGATGGGCGACCTCGGCTTTGCGTGGAACAAGACCGGTGAGGGCTTTGGCGGCGTCGTCGAGGTTTTCGATCCCAATCTCCAGCAGGCCATTACCGACCTGCGAACCTCCGGTCTCAACATCATGATGTCGATGCGCGATGCCCGCAAGCCCGTGTCCTTTGTCGAGGACTGCGCGGTGCCGCTGGAGCATCTTGCAGAATACACCTCGCGCCTGACCGAGGTCTTCGAACGGCATGGAACGCGTGGAACCTGGTACGCACATGCGTCCGTCGGCTGTCTTCATGTGCGCCCGGTTCTCAATCTGCGGCTCGACAAGGATATCAAGGCCATGCGTGCGGTCGCCGAAGAGGCGTTCGCCATGGTGCGCGAATACAAGGGCTCGCATTCAGGAGAACATGGGGATGGACTGGTGCGCTCGGAATTTCACGAGGAAATGTTCGGCTCCCGCCTCGCCCGCACCTTCGAGGAGGTCAAGGACAAGTTCGATCCGAAAGGCGTTATGAACCCCGGCAAGATCGTCCGCCCGTCGAGATTTGATGACCGGATGCTGTTCCGGTTCCACCCGGACTATGCCCCCGAAGACTTCCGCCCGGCCATGGACTGGTCGGACTTTCCCGGGGTGCCAGGAGGCATCCTCGGTGCCGCTGAGATGTGCAACAACAATGGCGCGTGCCGCAAGATGCAAGGCGGCGCCATGTGTCCCTCATATCGCGTTACACGCAACGAGCGCGACCTTACCCGGGGGCGTGCCAATACGCTGCGTCTGGCACTGTCGGGCCAGCTCGGAAGGGATGCAGTAGCGAGTGACGATATGGCAGAGGCTATGAAGCTGTGCGTATCGTGCAAGGCGTGCCGGCGCGAATGCCCAACCGGCGTCGACATGGCGCGTTTCAATATCGAAGTGAAGGCGGCACGTGCCAGCCGCCGCGGCATCTCGGTGCGCGACAGGCTGGTGGCGTACATGCCGCGCTACGCTCCCCTGGCTCAACGCATGCCGTGGCTCTTCAACGCGCGCGACGCGGTACCGGGAGCACGCTGGATCAGCGACAAGCTCCTTGGCATTGCATGCTCGCGGCCCCTGCCGAAATGGCGCCGCGATGCCTTTGCCTCGGTGGCAGCAGCCATTCCAGGCAGCGGCATGCCCGAAGTCGCGCTCTGGGCTGACACGTTCAACCGTTACTTCGATCGCGAGATCATCGACGATGCGCTCGAAGTGCTCGCAGCCGCGGGCTACCACGTTCGCATTGCGCAATCGGGCGACGGCACAGCGAGACCGCTTTGCTGCGGCCGCACGTTTCTCTCCGCCGGGTTGGTGGATGAAGCCCGCGCGGAGCTGCGGCGGACACTCGCGGTACTGGAGCCGCTCGCGAATCGCGGTGTTCCGATCATCGGGCTGGAGCCCAGTTGCCTGCTCACCTTCCGGGACGAGGCATTGCGGCTCGGGCTTGGTGAAGGCGCGGAAGCCGTTTCAAAGCAGGCGTTGCTTTTTGAGGAATTCATCGCCCGCGAAGAGAGGGCTGGACGGCAGAGTGTGCCACTGGGCCGAATCGGCAGAAAAGCACTCCTGCATGGGCATTGCCATCAAAAGGCTTTCGGCGCGATGGGAGCCGTGGAGCAGACCTTGCGGTTGGTTCCCGGACTCGATGTAGAAGTTGTCGACTCAAGTTGCTGTGGCATGGCAGGGGCCTTCGGTTATCAAACTGAGACCGTTGAGACCTCCCGCGCGATGGGCGAACTCGCGTTGCTGCCCGCCGTCCGGCAGGCGGAGCACGGCACTGTTGTTGTTGCCGACGGCACTTCGTGCCGGCACCAGATTGCCGATGGCGCGCAGCGCAAAGCGTTGCATGTGGCACAGGTTTTGGCCATGAGTGTGCGCGCTGCAAAGTCGGTGGCACAATGACTGTCGTGGGGGATCAGAACTGATGGCGCTTACACTGGAGACAGCACGCCAACTGGTGGATGAGGCGCTGACAAAAAGCAAGGAGCTCAATCTCAAGCCGATTGCAATTGCCGTTCTCGATGATCGCGGATGCCTTCGTGCCTTCGCGGCACAGGATGGTACGAGCCTGCTGCGCGGTGAGGTTGCACGAGGCAAGGCATTTGGAGCTCTAGCACTTGGCCTGGGTTCACGTTCCATATTCGAACGTGCCCAGCAGCAGCCGTATTTCGTGGATGCCGTCAATACGCTTGCCCAGGGTGCGATTATTCCGGTGCCTGGTGGTGTGCTGGTCCGCGATGGTGACCGAAAAGTTCTCGGGGCAATCGGCATCAGCGGCGACAGTTCCGACAATGACGAGGCTTGCGCCATCGCTGCCATCACGGCCGCCGGGCTTGATGCGGATGCGGGCTGATCCGAGTGCCTCGTGGAGGGGGCTAGCACAATGCGGAACGATGCTTCTCACCGTTCGCCCGGTCCCAATAGCCACTTGATAGGTGTTGCGGGCAGCAGAGGCCTTCTCAATACGCCGTGCCTCGTTCTCGACATCCGCAGCATGCGACGCAATATCGAACGGGCCGCGGCCTACTGCGCCGAAAGCTCTGTTGCGCTACGACCGCACGCCAAAACACACAAATGTGCACGCATCGCTCATCTCCAAATCGGCGCAGGTGCAAAGGGAATTTGTGTTGCAACGATCGGCGAAGCAGAAGCGTTGGCTGCGGAGGGCATAGCCGACATCCTGGTCACTTCGGCCATTACCCAGGACAACAAGATCGAGCGCGCGGCCGCACTGGCACAGACCACCAATATCGCGCTCGTAGCGGATAATCCGCAGGTCGTAAGGCGAATTGGACTGAAGGCATCTGATCTCGGCGTCGAGATCCCGGTTCTCGTCGATGTCGACCTCGGCCGACACCGCAATGGCGTTGCGAGTGTGGAGCAGGCCGTCGACGTCGCTTCTGCGATAGCCACGTCATCGTCATTGAGGTTGGCTGGAATGCAGGCTTATGCCTCGCACATTTCGCACGTTGAAAGCTTCTCTGAACGCAAGGCCGCCTCACTGGATTGCGCGAGAACGGTCCAAGAGATCAAGGAAGCGGCGTCTGCATCTGGCTACCGCCTGGACGTCGTTACGGGTGGCAGCACGGGAACGCTCCACATCGACCCGGCGCTTGGATGCTACACAGAGCTGCAATGCGGCAGCTATGTTTTCAGCGACGTCGAATACGGGGCCATCGAATTGACAGAGACAGGCCATTCGCCCTTCGAATCGGCTCTTTTCGTCGTGGTTTCCGTGATCGGCGGGAACTGGCCCGGGCGCGTGACCTGCGACGGCGGCAACAAGCACTTCTCGGCGAAGGGCACTTTACCAGCCTTCGTTAGAGAACCCGTTCCCGGTGCGGTCTACAGGCCCGATAGCGACGAGCATGGAATCGTCGAACTCCCGGTTGGCGCCGCCCCGCCGCCCCTGGGTGCGTCCTTTGAACTCGTGGTTCCTCATTGCGATCCTACCGTGAACCTATACGACCACTATCACGTCGTTGAAGGTGACACGCTGATCGACATTTGGCCGATCGAGGCCCGCGGCGCATTCTGATGCCGCTGCCGAGTTCGATCAAAAGCAGCAGACGTCACTGCTCTTGATGCTGCTCCATCGCGGACAGGAGGGCGGCAAGCTTGTTTGCCAAGTGATCCTTGAGCAGACGGCTGAGACGCGCGCCATCGCGATTGGCAAACGCTTTCAGTATTTGCTCATGCTCTGCAACGGCAGTCGCCCAGCGGTCAGGCGAGAGGTTCGCATGGTAGCGCGCACGCCGCACCTGCGCGGAAACCGCGCGCATCAAGCGTATCAGATAGGCATTATCAGCCGCAGTCAGGATCAACTGATGAATCTCCTCATTGACCCGGAAATAACCGCGGCGGTCACCCTTCTTGTGCATGGAAACCATTCGAGCCTGTAGCGTGTGCATCCGTGCAATCTGTGCATCGGTTGCGTTGCGCGCGGCCAATTCTCCCGCCAGCGCCTCAAGCGCACCCATAACGGGAAATGCCTCCTCAAGGTCCTGACGCGTGAGCGCCGTAACGGATGCGCCGCGGTTGGGATTGAGTTGAACGAGCCCTTCGACCGAGAGGATCTTCAGGGCTTCCCGGACGGGTGTTCGCGAGACGCCGAATTGCTCGCACAGCGCCTTTTCCGAAATTCTTTCCCCCGGTTCGAACTCACCATGGACAATGGCGCGGCGAAGGTGTTCTGCGAGCTCATCATGCAGCGCGCGCCTTTCGATTGGGCCTATCACCGTCATGCTGCCGCTCCACCACCCCTTGCGCTCCACCGACGTTTCGTGACGTCAACACACAAAACTACAACTGCGTTCGATACGAATGAATGCTGCACTGCACCTGCAATCACCGCCGTTGACAACCCGGTTTCATTTGTATTCAAAATACATAATTACGAATTCGAGGGCATGGCAAGTGCGCGCACCACGCGGCTTGCCGTTTCATTGCTGCGAATTGGGAAGGATGAAGCCCAATGCATCGACCGGGTCGCCACTTCCTGCAGATTCCCGGCCCCACGAATGTACCGGACCGGGTGCTGCGCGCCATCGACATGCCCACCATCGACCACCGCGGACCGGCTTTTGCGGATATGAGCCGCAAGGCGCTCGACGGGATCAAAGGCATCTTCAAGACGTGCCAACCTGTCATCATATTCCCGTCCTCGGGCACCGGCGCTTGGGAAGCCGCACTCGTCAACACGCTGTCACCGGGCGATCGCGTCCTGATGTATGAGACGGGGCACTTTGCCAGCCTCTGGAACGCCCTTGCACAACGTATCGGGCTTCAACCCGAAGTCATCGCGGGTGACTGGCGAAGCGGCGTGGATACGGAAAAGATCGAAGAGCGTCTAAAGGCCGACAAAGCGCACGAGATCAAGGCCGTTTGCGTTGTTCATAATGAAACCTCGACGGGCTGTCGGAGCCCGATTGATGAGGTGCGCAAGGCGATCGACAGAGCCGGCCATCCGTCATTGCTGATGGTCGATACGATCTCGTCACTCGGCTCGATGGACTACCGCCACGATGAATGGGGGGTCGACGTCACCGTGGGTGGGTCGCAAAAGGGCCTGCTGCTGCCGCCAGGGCTTTCTTTCAATGCGATCAGCGACAAAGCGATTGCCGCCAGCAAATCAGCCTCTCTGACGCGCTCATATTGGTCCTGGGATGAGATGATCTCAGCAAATGAGAAGGCGCTTTTCCCTTACACACCGGCCACGAACCTGCTCTATGGATTGGTCGCAGCAATCGAGATGCTGAACGAGGAAGGCCTGGAGAACGTATTTGCCCGGCACGAACGGCATGCCGCCGCGACGCGTGCAGCTGTGAAGGCGTGGGGGCTTGAGGTGTTGTGCAACAATCCCAAGCACTACTCGGGCTCGCTGACCGCAGTATTGATGCCAGAGGGGCATAGTGCCGATGAATTTCGCAGGAAGGTCTTGGAGAACTTCAACATGTCGCTCGGCAATGGCCTTTCCCGTCTTTCTAACAAGGTCTTCCGGATCGGTCACCTGGGCGATTTCAACGACCTCATGCTGATGGGAACGCTATCGGGCGTCGAACTGGGATTACGGAAGGCAGGCGTTCCCCACCGGACAGGAGGCACGCTTGCAGCAATCGACGTTCTCGCCGGAGACGGTGGTGGAACCGCGATTGCGGCAGAATAAACACCAAGGCCGAATGGCCAATGTCCGAACTCGTGTAACCGAGCCGCGCACAAAAGCGGGGCCAATCGGGAGGAGAACAATGAAACACACAGCACCGATCGTATCGGCAGTGGTCCTGCTGCTGGCTGCAGGTCCTGCCTCAGCCGAGAAACTGGTCTTGAAGTTCGGCCACGTCGGCCAGCCCGGCTCGTTATTCGAGTCCAGCGCCAATGAATTTGCGCGCTGTGCCAATGCGGCTCTCGGCGACAAGGCAGAGGTCCAGACTTTCGGCTCGTCGCAGCTCGGCAAGGACAAGGAGATGCTGCAGAAGCTGAAGTTGGGGCAGATCACGTTTTCGCTGCCTTCGTCGGTGATGTCATCGGTTGCGGACGAATTCGGCGTGTTCGAGATGCCATATATCATCAAGGATCGCGATCACATGCGTCGCGTCCAGGCGGCGATGATGGACAAGGTTTTCCAACCCGCGGTCCAAGCCAAGGGCTATGAGATCATCGGACTCATGGAGAACGGGTTCCGTCACATCACCAACAACGTGCGCCCGATCAAAAAGCCTGAAGACTTGGCAGGCATCAAGTTGCGCACGCCGAAGGGCGCATGGCGCGTGAAGATGTTCAAGCTATACGGTGCCAACCCGACGCCAATGGCATTCTCCGAAGTCTTCACCGCCCTCAAGACAGGCGTCATCGATGGACAGGAGAACCCTTACGCCCAGATCTGGTCGGCAAAGTTTCAGGAAGTGCAAAAGTACCTTTCGATTACGGGGCACGTCTATACACCTGGGTACGTGCTGGCTTCGAAAGAACACTTTGCGAAACTGCCCGACGACGTGCAGGCAGCGCTACGCCAGTGCGGCAAGGAGAGCCAGGACTTCGTCTACAAGGAGGCAGCCCGCCTGGAGACCGAGTTGCTGGAGAATCTGAAGAAGGGCGGCATTGAGGTCATCACGGCCGACAAGGATGCCTTCATTGCCGCTTCCAAGCCGATCTACGAAGAATTTGCCAGCTCGGTGAAAGGCGGGCAGGCGCTCGTGGAAGAAATCCAGAAACTCGCCAACTGAGCGCATCGCGCGAGACTACCGCAAAGCTTGGCAGCTTGAGCGGATTGCCGATCCTCTCGACGTCACACCTGCACCGGGGAGAATTACCCCCGGTGCAGTGTTCGATCGGCTACCTCGCGCAGAGCCGAACGACGCTCCCGTCGCTCTCTCCGGAAGCATCAACATGATCGCCACACTCCGTAATACCATCGAATGGCTTCTTGAGTGGTTCTTGATTCTTTTGATGGTGATGCTGACCATCATCGTAATCGTTGCGGTGCTCTTCCGGATCGCCGGCGATTCCCTGTCCTGGTATGACGAGGTGGCCGCGATCAACCTGTCGTGGATCACTTACTACGGAGCCGCGCTGGCAGCACTCAAGCGCGGACACATTGGCTTCGATACGGTACTGCTTGCACTTCCGCTACGCGCACGGATGCTTGCCCTGATCATCGCTGAGATCGCTGTCATCGGCTTCTTCGTGATCATGGCGTATACCGGCTGGAAGGTTCTTCAGGTGCTGGGCGGTGATTATCTTGTCTCTTTGACATGGGTTCCGGTGCGATTCACCCAGTCCGTAATACCTATCGGCGCTGTCCTCTTCATAATCTGCGAATTGCTGAGCCTTCCCGATTATTGGAGGATGACTGCCCGCGGCAAATCGATCGAGCATGCGGAGATCGAAGAAGAGGTAGAAAGTGAACTCAAGAAGGCGGGGGCACGCTGACCATGTTGATATTGGGCTGCTTCCTCGTCTTATTAGCCCTTATTTGCATCAATGTGCCGATCGCGATTGCACTCGCGATCTCGGCGATTGTCGGCTTGCTCGCAACCGAAGGCCCCGGCAGCCTGGTCACTGTCGCCCTCGATATGTACGATGGTTCGACCA
Organism: uncultured Hyphomicrobiaceae bacterium; assembly: GCA_964506885.1. Classification (GTDB taxonomy): domain Bacteria; phylum Pseudomonadota; class Alphaproteobacteria; order Rhizobiales; family Hyphomicrobiaceae; genus JAEUMD01. Next base: position 8,143 of record CAZDNY010000075.1, read on the forward strand.
AGTTCTCGCTCATCGCAATACCGATGTTCGTGCTCGCGGGAGCGCTCATGAACGCAGGCGGTGTGACCGACCGGCTGATCAACTTCGTCTCAGCGCTGATCGGGTTCGTGCGTGGCGGCCTTGCGATGGTCAACATCGGGGTGTCGCTTTTCTTCGCTGAAATCTCCGGCTCGGCCGTCGCGGATGTTGCAGCGCTCGGCTCTGTCCTCATTCCACAGATGAAGAAGCGGGGGTATTCCGCACCCTTTGCCGCCGCCGTGACCTCTTCATCAGCCTCTCTTGCAATCATCATTCCGCCGTCGATACCGATGATCGTTTATGCGACGTCGGCCAACACGTCCGTCGAGCAACTCTTCGTTGCCGGCGTCGTGCCTGGCCTCCTCGGGGCCGCCGGCCTCATGCTCGTCGCCTATTGGTTTGCGGTGCGCTACAATCTTCCCGTCGAAGAAGCATTCAATGTCGCGCGACTGCGCTCAACCTTCATCGACGCGCTCCCGGCATTTACGTTGCCGTTCATCATCCTCGGCGGCATTTTCGGTGGCTGGGTAACTGCGACCGAGGCCGCCGGCCTTGCCGTGATCGCAGCTCTGCTTGTCGGGCTCTACTACCGGGAGTTCGACGTGCGCCACCTCAAGCGGGCGATGCTGGATGGCGGCATGCAAACGGCCGTCGTCATGCTTCTTGTGGCCGCGAGCGTACTCATGGGGGGATTTCTTACCCGCGCACAGGTGCCACAGCAGATTGCGCAGAGCATTCTCGACTTGACCACCAATCAATACCTAATTCTCTTGATCCTGAACATCTTCTTTCTGGTCATCGGCTTCTTTCTACACTCTGTCGCAGCGATCATACTCGTAATTCCGATCGTGCTCCCACTCATTCAGGCTGCGAACATCGATCCCGTCCATTTCGGCTTGGTTGTGACTTTGAACCTCGCGATAGGGCAACAGACGCCACCGGTCGCCAGCGTTCTCATTACCTCCTGCGCAGTTGCCCGCGCCAACATCTGGGACGTGTCCAAGATAAACATCTACTTCGTTGCGGTTCTTTTCGTCGTACTGATGTTGTGCACCTACGTGCCGGCAATTCCGATGTTCCTGGTTGAATATTTCTATCGTTGAGGACCG
>CAZDNY010000075.1:9302-10351 GCA_964506885.1 uncultured Hyphomicrobiaceae bacterium
TCCATTGTCTGGCTGCCGCGTGATTGAGTTGGCACACATCATGGCCGGCCCCGTCGCCGGCCTGATGCTGGCGGATATGGGCGCCGACGTCATCAAGGTTGAGAAGTTCGATGGCGATGACACGCGGCGCTTCATTCCGCCCACCATCGAGGGCGAGAGTGCCGCCTTCATGATGATGAACCGCAACAAGCGCGGCATCGTTCTGGATCTGAAGAGTGAAGGTGGCACGCGCGTTCTGCGCCGCTTGCTTCAAGACGCAGACGTGCTGATAGAAAACTATCGTCTGGGCACGATGGAGAAATTGGGGCTTGGATACGAGGAGCTCTCCAGGCTGAACCCGGGGCTCATCTACTGCGAGGTCTCGGGGTTCGGCCGAACCGGACCCTATGCCCACCGTGGTGGGTTCGATCTCATAGCGCAAGGTATGTCCGGCCTGATGTCAATCACGGGCGAGGGACCAGGCCGCCCTCCTGTCAAGGTCGGAGCTCCTGTGTCAGATATCACCGCCGGCATACTGGCCGCCATGGGCGTTGCGGCGGCCTATGCCCACAAGCTCAGGACCGGCGAGGGTCAGAGGGTCGATACGTCCCTCTTCGAGGCTGCAATAACGCAGACCTACTGGCAATCGGCGATCGCATTCGCCACCGGCACGGCGCCCGCTGCGATGGGCTCGGCGCACCCGTTGAATGCACCCTACCAAGCCTTTGAAACAGCCGATGGCTACATCAACATCGGTGCGGCCAATCAGGCCAATTGGCAGCGCATGCTCAGTATCATGGGTGCCGAAGAGCTCAACGATGATCCGCGGTTTTGTACCAATGCCTGCCGGATCCGGAACCTCAGTGCTCTAGAGACGATCCTGAACGAGCGTTTCCGAGAACGCACTACGGAAGCGTGGCTAACCGCATTCGAGGAGGCGGGCATGCCTGCAGGACCAGTCCTTTCAATAACGGAGATGCATCAAGATCCCCAGGCCCTGGCGCGCGAGATGATTGTGTCGACACATCATCTCGTGGCCGGAGAGGTGACAACCATAGGTATTCCCGTGA
>CAZDNY010000076.1:0-10063 GCA_964506885.1 uncultured Hyphomicrobiaceae bacterium
AGCCGGCGCCTTCCGTTTGCGCGATGGACCACCTCCCTCGTTGCCGGCCCGCCACAGCCCGCACCACTTCACGCGACAGCCGCTGAAAACCGATTGCCGGCGGCCGGTGACAGGCGCAGGGTTCTGAAATTCTTCACAGATGGATTCATCACCCGTACATGAGCGCGCAAAACTCGACCTCAGGGGCACACCACCGCGCAGCCAAACTTGCGCGTTGTGCCGCCAGCGCCCTCGCCATCGTCATCCTGCTGACCGGCCAGACGTCATCCCAGGCGCACGCCCAAGGTTTGGTCTCCGAGATCAAGGCAGGCATTCTGGCCCATGACGTGCCCGACCTGTGGAGCGGCTTCCAGTTGGAGACCGACGCGCCCGATATCAACCTCGAGGTGATCTTTTCCCGCTACGTTCCCTTCCTCGGTGGCCGCATCCAGCCGGCACTGGGCGCCTCCATCAACACCGGCGGCGGCACCAGCCATGCCTACCTCGATGCGCGCTGGCAGATCGAAGGCCCCTCCGGCCTGTTCTTCGCCCTCGGCATCGGCGCTGCCATCCACAATGGCGAAACGGATGCCAGCGAGCCGGACATGAAGGCGCTCGGCTCGCGCATTCTGTTCCATTTCCCCATCGAGATCGGCCTGCGCTTCGACCAGCACAATTCTCTCTCGGTCTACTTCGAGCACATCTCGAACGGCTACACGCAGGACTTCAACGAAGGCCTCGACCGCATCGGCATCCGCTACGGCTACCGCTTCTGAGGTCCGCACCGTTTGCGATAGCCGGCCCGGCTGTTACGCTCCCAAGGGTATCAGGACCACGGAGCGCCACCATGATCCCCTTGAAGCCGCGCGCTGACCTGCCCACCCACGAGGTTTTCAATACGCCGCCTCACCAGGGCGACCAGGACCTTTGGCAGGACGATACGGCACTGCGCGACGGCATCACGCGCGAGGGCGGCGCCTGGGCCGCAGACAGGCTCGCTGGCTTCGGTCGCATCGCAGGAAGCGCTGCCACCTTCGCCCGCGCCGACGCCGCCAACCGGTATCCACCCGAGCTGAAGGCCTTCGACCGCTACGGCATGCGCATCAACGCGGTGACGTTTCATCCCGCCTATCACGATCTGATGGCGCTTGCGATCGCGCACGAGGTGCCCAACTTCGCTTGGCGCCACCGCCAGCCGGGCGCTCAGGTCGCGCACATGGGCTTGAGCTATATGCTCAACCAGGCCGAAGGCGGCGTCATGTGCCCGATGGCGATGACCTACGCTGCCTTGCCCGTTCTGCAATCGAACGAGGGCGCGCCTGCGGCCTTCGTCGGAAAGGCCCTCTCCAACGCCTACGATCCGCGCGACATCCCGTGGGGCGACAAGCACGGCGTGACGGTCGGCATGTTCATGACCGAAAAGCAGGGCGGCTCGGATGTGCGCGCCAACACCACCCGCGCTACCCCCGATGCCGCCGCCACCGGCCCGGGCGCGCCCTACCGCCTCACCGGCCACAAGTTCTTCTGCTCCGCGCCCATGTCGGACGCCTTCCTCATGCTCGCTTATACCGACAATGGCCTGTCGTGCTTCTTCGTTCCGCGTTGGACAGAGGATGGCAAGCGCAATGCATTCTACATCCAGCGTCTGAAGGACAAGCTCGGCAACCGCTCCAACGCCTCTTGCGAAATCGAGTTCGCCGAGACCCGCGCCGTCATGATCGGCGAGGAAGGTCGCGGCGTGCGCACCATCATCGACATGGTGCAAGGAACACGTATCTACTGCGCCGTCGGCTCGGCCGCCCTGATGCGCCAGGCCGTCCTTCAGGCGCTACACCACGCGCAACACCGCTCTGCCTTCCAGAAGCGTCTGATCGACCAGCCGCTGATGCAGAACGTTCTGGCCGATCTGGCGCTGGAATCAGAGGCCGCTCTCGTCCTCTGGCTGCGCCTCGCCCGCGCCCTCGACGAAGCGCCCGCAGACGATACCGCCGCGGCGCTCACCCGCATCGGCACGGCAATCGGAAAATACTGGATCTGCAAGCGTGCACCAGGCCACGTCTTCGAGGCGATGGAGTGCCACGGCGGCCCCGGCTACGTCGAAGAGTCGATCCTGCCGCGGCTCTACCGCGAGGCACCCGTCAATTCCATCTGGGAGGGCTCCGGCAACGTCGTCTGCCTCGACGTTCTGCGCGCGATGCACAAGGAGCCGGCCGCCATGGAGGCGCTCCTTTCCGAGCTGGACTCCGCCCGCGGCGCCAACGCCACGCTCGACCACGCATTGATCCGTTTGAAAGGCGACATCGCCAGCAATTCCGACATCGAGGCCCGCGCACGTCGCATCACCGAAGCGATGGCCGTCTGCTGGCAGGCTGCCCTGCTCGTGCGTCACGCACCCGCCGCCGTCGCCGACGCCTTTTGCGCCTCGCGTCTCGGAGAGCACTGGACCGGCGCCTATGGCACGCTCGCCACGGGCGCCGACCTCGACGCCATCATCGCCCGCGCCGTGCCACAATAAGCAGCGGAGCGCTCAACGCCCCCGCTTGATGTCCTGCACGGCCTGCTCCAGCGCCTGAAGAAAACGCGAGCGGTCCTGCTTGGTGAAGCTGGCGTTGTAGCCCTTGCTCTCACCCGTCTCGCGCAGGTGCTGTTGCAGATCGCGCATGGCGAGCGCCGTGCCGATGTTGGCGTCGGTGAACGGCTTGCCGGTCGGCCCGATCACTTTCGCGCCCGCCTTCAGACACCGCGAGGCAAGCGGGATATCCGCCGTCACAGCGATGTCCGCGGGCGTAATCCGCTCCGCGATCCAGTCGTCCGCCGCATCCGGACCATCGCTCACCACCACCCGATGAACGTTCTCACCCTCCGGCAAGCGCATGAACGCGTTCGAGACGAAGTGGATCGCAAGCGAATGCCGCGCCGCCACCTTCGCCGCCTCGTCCTTCACCGGACATGCGTCCGCATCGACGTAGATGGTGGTCATCCAAACGCCATCACACGTCCAAATTCACGACATTCAACGCGTTGTCCTGGATGAACTCGCGGCGCGGTTCGACGACGTCGCCCATCAGCTTGGAGAAGATCTCGTCGGCCTCGCCCAGATCGCCGATCTTCACCTGCAGAAGCGTGCGGCTCTCCTTGTCGAGCGTCGTCTCCCAAAGCTGCTCGGGGTTCATCTCGCCCAGCCCCTTGTAGCGCTGCAGCGACAGGCCCTTGCGCCCCGCCTCGTAGATCGCAGCCACGAGATCGCGCGGACCGTTGACCGGGATCGACTGCTCCTTGCGCTTCAGCACACCCGGCGTTCCGAACACTTCGCTGAGCGCCCCGCGCCGTTCGTTGAGGCGCCGCGCCTCTAAAGACCCGATCAGCGCACGGTCCAGCGCATGTGCTTCCGTCACGCCGCGCACCTCGCGTTGGAACAGATAGCCTTCCTCGCCGAACCGGCCGGTCCAGCCCTTCTCCGTTTCCTCCGCGATCACGTCGAGACGCCGCGCCACCTCTTCCGCCACCGCCTGCGCACCCGCCGCATCCTCGAGCAGCGCCACCTCGAAGGCGCCGGCGATCGCCGCCTGCTCGATGATGGCCCGCGGATAGCGCGAATGCATTTCGTCGATCACACGGACGATACCGCGCGACTGGTCGACGATGTCTTTCAGATCGCGGCCGGCCCGCTCAGCACCTTCGCCGGTCACCAGCACCGCGTCCTCGATGCCCGAGTCGACCAGGAAGTCTTCCAGCGCCTTCTGGTCCTTCAGGTACGTCTCTGACTTGCCGCGCGACACCTTGTAGAGCGGTGGCTGGGCGATGTAGAGGTGCCCGCGCTCCACCAGCTCCGGCATCTGCCGATAGAAGAATGTCAGCAGCAGCGTGCGGATGTGTGCCCCGTCGACGTCGGCGTCCGTCATGATGATGATCTTGTGGTAGCGCAGCTTCTCCAGATTGAACCCGCCATCCTCGCCGCGCCCGATGCCCGTTCCCAGAGCCGTGATCAGCGTGCCGATCTCCTGGGAGGACAGCATCTTGTCCATGCGCGCGCGTTCCACGTTGAGGATCTTGCCGCGGATCGGCAGCACCGCCTGGAACTCGCGGTTTCGCGCCTGCTTGGCCGAGCCGCCGGCCGAGTCGCCCTCGACGATGAACATCTCGGTATTCGCCGGATTGCGATCCTGGCACTCGGCAAGTTTGCCCGGCAGGTTGGCCATGTCGAGCACGCCCTTGCGCCGCGTCAGTTCACGCGCCTTGCGCGCCGCCTCGCGCGCCGCCGCCGCCTCCACGATCTTGCCGACGATCAGCTTGGCTTCTTTGGGGTGCTCCTCGAACCACTGCGACAACGCCTCACCGGTCACGTTCTCCACGACCGGCTTCACTTCCGACGAGACAAGCTTGTCCTTCGTCTGCGAGGAGAACTTCGGGTCGGGCACCTTGACCGAGAGCACGCAGCACAGCCCTTCGCGCGCGTCGTCGCCCGTAAACGAAACCTTCTCTTTCTTGGCAATCCCGCTCTCGTCCGCGTACTTGTTGATGACGCGCGTCAGCGCCGCACGGAAACCGGCAAGATGCGTGCCGCCGTCGCGCTGCGGGATGTTGTTGGTGAAGCACAGCATGTGCTCGTGGTAGCTGTCGTTCCACCACAGCGCCACCTCGCAGCCGATGCCGTCGCGCTCGCCCGAAACCATGATCGGGTCCGAGATCAGCCCGTTACGTGAGCGGTCGAGGAACCGCACGTAAGCCGCCAGCCCGCCCTCGTAGTGCATCACTTCGCGCTTCTCGTCGGCATGCCGCTGATCGACCAGAACGATTTCCGCGCCCGAGTTGAGAAACGCCAGCTCGCGCAGCCGATGCTCCAGCGTGTTGTAGTCGAAATCGGTCATCGTGAAAGTTTCGGGGCTAGGCAGGAACGTCACCTGCGTACCGCGCTTGCCCTCGGGCGCATCGCCGACCACTTCCAGCGGCTTTTCCGCCTCGCCATGGCGGAACCTTACGAAGTGCTCCTTGCCGTTGCGCCAGACGCGCAGCTCCAGCCACGTCGACAACGCATTGACGACCGTGACGCCGACACCGTGCAGGCCGCCCGACACCTTGTAGGGGTTGTCGTCGCCGCCCTCGTTGAACTTACCGCCGGCGTGCAACTGGGTCATGATGACCTCGGCCGCCGACTTGCCCTCTTCCTTGTGCATGTCGGTGGGAATGCCGCGCCCGTCGTCGAGCACCGTACACGAGCCATCCGCATTGAGCGTCACCAGGACCTTGGTCGCGAACCCCGCCATGATCTCGTCGATGGCGTTGTCGACCACCTCGTAGACCATGTGGTGCAGGCCCGAGCCGTCGTCGGTGTCGCCGATGTACATGCCCGGGCGCTTGCGCACCGCGTCGAGTCCCTTGAGCACCTTGATGTTCTTGGCGCCATAGTCGTCGGCACCCTTGTTCTTGCTCATGCGGTGTTCCCAATCTTGCCTGTGCTCCTCGCACATGGCGCACCTCACCACACCCCCTTGAGGCAGGACTTGAAGAGCGCCACGGCGGAACCTGGATGACCGGCCGGCATCATCTCGGCAGCCTCGGCTGCGACCGGCCCTGGGTGGACCGCGAAACCGCGATCCCGATAGCCTTGAAACTCATAGCATATCGGCGTCGCAACCGCACCAAAAATAGCCGCTGAACGGTGCAACACAGGGTATATTTTTTGGTTTCATTTCAGGGGATTACAGGCCGCGCAGAGATGCCGCATCAAACCGTGTCGATTGCGCGAACGCGCCCCTCTGCAACCAGCCGGAATTGGGCCCGCCCCTTGAGCGCATCGAAGGCCGCCCGATCGGTCCCGGTCATCCACGCCTGCGCCCCCAGACGCAGGATTTCATCAAACAGCGAAGCGCGCCGGTCGACATCGAAATGCGCCGTCACTTCGTCCAGCAGGAGGATCGGCGCCAGCCCGTTCTGCCGTTCCGCGACGAGTTCCGCATGCGCCAGCACGATGCCGAACAGCAGGGCCTTCTGCTCGCCCGTAGACGACAGCCGCGCCGGCATCCGCTTCGGCCCGTGCCCGACCACGAGATCGGACCGGTGCGGCCCCGACAGCGCACGCCCCGCCGCCCGGTCGCGCTCACGCACGCGGGCCAGTTCGCGCATGTAGAGGTCTTCCACTTCCACGGCGGGATGGTCGGCCAGCAGTGTCTCCAGCGTGCCTTCCAGGGCCAGCTCCGCCCAGGGAAACAGTGAACCCGGATCACGGTCCCGCCGCCGCCCGATCACCTGCGCCAGGCTCGCCACGGCTTCCGCGCGCTGTGCGGCCACCGCAACGCCGTTCTCCGCCATCGCCAGTTCGAAGCCTTCGATCAGCGCATTCTCCCGCACACCGTCGGCAAGCAGCTTGTTGCGCGATTGCATGGCCCGCTCGAACCGCCCCACGCGCGTCCGATAGCCCGCATCGAAACACAAGATCAGCCGGTCCAGGAACCGCCGACGCTCTCCCGCCGGCCCGGTGAACAGACCATCCATCGCCGGCGTCAGCCACACCATCTCGACATAATCGGCAAGCGCGCCGGAGCCCGAATGGGTCTCGCCGTCGATGCGCACGATGCGCCCCTGGCGGCCGCCCTCGCCCACGCCACCTCCGCTCCCGCGGGTGACGCCCGTGCCGATATCGATCGTACCCAGCGCCGTGTGCACACGGCCCGCCACCGACCATGTGCCCTCGCCACCGGCCAGCCCCAGGTCGGAGAACGGCGCACGCCTCAAGCCCTGGCCCGGCGCCAGCAGCGAAATCGCTTCGAGGAAGTTCGTCTTGCCCGCGCCGTTGGCGCCCACCAGAACCACCGGCTCCGCCGTCGCCTCGACGATGGCCGAGGGATAGCTGCGGAAGTTGGTGAGCTGCACCCGCTCGATCCACAGGCGCTGTGCGGCAGGGGCCACGACCGCCGGAGCGCCTTCCTGCGAACCATTTTCAGTTTCGATCACAGCGCTGCGCGCACCGCCCATGGAGCGGCTTCCTTCTAATTAACGACGCGCACATCCTGCGGCAACAGGTACGACCACCGCCATCGATCACACCCGCATCGGCATCAGCACGTAGAGCGCGCCTTCGTCGCCCGCATCGCGCACCATCGTCGGCGAGGCCGGATCCGCCAGCATGAAGCTCGCTTCGTCGCCCTCCAGCTGCCCGGCGATGTCGAGCAGGTAGCGCGCGTTGAAACCGATTTCGAGCGGCTGGCTCGCATAATCGACGCCGATCTCTTCCGTCGCACTGCCGCCGTCCGGATTGTTGACCGACAACACCAGCTTGTCGGGTGCAATGTTGAGCTTGACCGCACGCCCGCGTTCCGACGCGATCGTCGAGACGCGGTCCACCGCGCTCATGAACTCCGCATTGGGCACCTTCAGGACCTTGTCGTTGCCCTGCGGGATGACGCGCTCGTAGTCGGGGAACGTGCCGTCGATCAGCTTCGAGGTCAGCGTCACGGTGCCGATTTCGAACTTGATCTTCGACTGGCTGACGCTGACATGCACGGTATCGCCCGAGGCCTCGATCAGGCGGTGCAGCTCGTGCACCGTCTTGCGCGGCACGATCACGCCCGGCATGCCGCCAGCACCCTTCGGCAATTCCAGTTCGACCTGCGCCAGCCGGTGCCCGTCGGTCGCCACCGCGCGCAGCACTTCCGCCTTGCCGCTCTTGGCCGTGTGCAGGTAGATGCCGTTGAGATAATAGCGCGTCTCTTCCGTCGATATTGCAAACCGTGTCTTCTCGATCAGCCGCTTCAGGTCCGCCGCCGAGATGTCGAACGCATGTGTCATCTCTCCGGCCGCAACGTCGGGGAAATCCTCCGGCGACAGCGTCTGCAGCGCAAAGCGCGCCTGCCCCGCGGCAATCGTCAGCCGCTCCTTTTCCGCATCGCTCTTGATCTCGACTTCCGACCCGTCGGGCAGCTTGCGCACGATGTCGTGCAGGATATGCGCGGGAACCGTCACCGCACCGGCCGCACCGACGTCGGCGCCGATCGTTTCCACGACCTCGCGCTCCAGATCGGTCGCCTTGAACGAGAGCTGGGTGTCCTTCGCCTTGAGCAGCACATTCGACAGGATCGGGATCGTCGTGCGCCGTTCGACGACGCTGGTGACATGACCGAGCGCCCGGAGAAGCTCACCTCGTTCGATGACTAGCCGCATGCTCAGTTCCTTGAATACGTTTAATGGATACGTTCGATGAGACATCGCGAGGCGCCGTGCCGCCGGCGCTGAGATACGAAAGGCGGACGGTGCCCCATCTTCAGGGGTATCCCGTAGGCAAACGGCACCACGGATGTGAGGAATGTGCCCACCCAAACGGGAATCGGGGCTCGCACTTCACCCCATACGCGCCTGTTTTTCAAGGGGTCCCGGCCAGCGGCGGGTCGCTCATGAACATGCTTTTGGCGCCCCTCGCAGCCCCCTCCAGACCACCCGGACCCGAAAAGATAAGGGGAGCCGCGCCCCGCATGGCACAGCTCCCCTCCCCGCAAATGTCTGCAGCAGCGATTGCCCCCTGCCGCAACAGACAAGAAACCCTTCCCTCCTCCGGCAGCTTCGCGCACCGCCGGAAGGGCAAATTCAGCAAGTTTCAGTGGCTCAACAGCTTTTTCAGCTCGTCAATTTCGTCCCGCAGCCGCGGATTTCCTGAAATCTCGTTCTCGATCTTGCGGATCGCGTGCAAAACTGTGGTGTGATCGCGGTTGCCGAACCGGCGGCCGATTTCCGGCAGCGAGCGCGCGGTGAGCTGCTTGGCCAGATACATGCCGATCTGACGTGGCCACACCACCGAGCGATGCCGCCGTTGCGACAGCAGATCACCCTTCGACACGCCGAAGTGACGCGAGATGATCCGCAAAATGTCCTCGATCTTGATGCGCCGCGGTTCGATACCCTGAACCAGGTCACGCACCACGGTCTCGGCGATGTCCATCGAGATCGGCGTGCGCATGTACTGCCAGTTGGCGAACAGCCGCGTGATGGCACCTTCCAGCTCGCGCCCGTTCTCGGTCAGTCGCTCTGCGAGCAGCGCGATCACGTCCGCCGACAGCTGGAACGAACGGTCGAGCGCCGCCTTCTCCGCGATGCGTTTCTCCAGCACCTTCACGCGCAGGTCGTAGTCGAGGCTGCCAAGCTCGGTCACGAGGCCGCGCTGCAGCCGCGAACGCATGCGCTCGTTGAGCCGGTCGATGTGGTTGGGCGCACGGGCCGAAGCGACCACGACTTGCCGCCCGCCGTCGAGCAGCGCGTTGATGATGTGATCGAACTCCTGCTCGGTCTTTTCGCCGTGCATGAACTCCAGATCGTCGATCAGCAGCAGGTTGATCGAGCGGAACTTGTCCTTGAACGACAGCGGATCGGAGCTGCGCAGCGCCTCGACGAACTGGTAGCGGAACCGTTCGGCCGTCAGATAGAGCACCTGCGCATCCGGATTGCGCCGTTTCACTTCCCACGCGATGGCGTGCAACAAGTGCGTCTTGCCCTGGCCGGTGGCGGCCTTGAGGTAAAGCGGCGAGAACTGCGGCTTTTCCGTCGCGGCCATGCGCTGTGCGGCATTGAAGGCAAGGACGTTCGCCTCGCCCGTCACGAAGGCGGCGAAGCTGAGCGAGGCGTCGAGGCCCACCGAGGAGGTGAAGCCCGCATCGCCGAGATTGGCTGCGCTTACCGCGATCATCGAAGTGTCGCCGCCGTCGTTGGCCGCGCGCGGACCGTTGCCGAGGTTGAGGTCGTTCAGCTTGCGACGGCCCGGGTGAACCGAGATGCGCACCGTGCGCACTTCGCTGCGAGCGATCTTCCATGCGAGCGAGAGGCGATCGGCGAATCGGTCCTGCACCCAGTTCGCGCTGAACTCCGTCGGCAGGTAAAGGTCGAGCGTGCCGGTCTCGCGGCACAGGCCGCCAACCTGGATCGGCTTGATCCACTGGCTGTGAAGCTGGTGACCAAGATCCTTGCGCAGGCCCTGGCTGATGTCGGCCCAATCGGCGGCCAGGTTCACTGCTTCGGCATCTTCCATCAAATCTTCGTCCGAGCTGCGGCGCGTGGACCGCGCCTTGTCAATTTTCTGCACCATGTGCTTCCCCAACACTCC
>CAZDNY010000077.1:0-9984 GCA_964506885.1 uncultured Hyphomicrobiaceae bacterium
TACGTGCTCGCCGGCCGCGAGGACTACGAGGTGACCGACGGCGACATTCTGTGGAACGGCGAGTCGATCCTGGAGATGGAGCCGGACGAGCGCGCAGCCAAGGGCGTGTTCCTTGCGTTCCAGTATCCGATGGAGATTCCCGGTGTGGCCGGCCTCACGTTCCTGCGCACGGCCGCCAATGCGGTGCGCAAGAAGCGCGGCCAGGACGAACTCACGACGCCTGCTTTCATGAAGCTCGTCAAGGAGAAGGCTGCAAGCCTCAACATCGATGTCGACATGCTCAAGCGCCCGGTCAACGTCGGCTTCTCGGGTGGTGAGAAGAAGCGCTCGGAGATCCTGCAGATGGCGATGCTGGAGCCGAGCCTGTGCGTGCTCGACGAGACGGACTCGGGCCTCGACATCGATGCGCTGCGGATCGTGGCGGATGGTGTCAATGCGCTGCGTGGTCCCGATCGTGCGATGCTGGTCATCACGCACTACCAGCGGCTGTTGAACCACATCGTTCCCGACAAGGTGCACGTGCTGGCCTACGGCAAGATCCGCAAGTCGGGCGGCAAGGAATTGGCGCTTGAACTCGAGAAGTCGGGCTATGCGGAGTTCCAGAAGGACGCGGCATGACGACGGCGGGTGAGTAACCCGCCCCATGCGAGACAAGATCAATCCGTTTCAAGCGCTCGGAGGCGCGACATGAACGTGGCAGTGATGAAGACCAAGGCCGAGACGGCGCTGACTGAGAACTTCTCCGGCGTGGCGGACGCCCTGCCGGGCGGAGCGGACGTCAGAGCGGCGCGGACAAAGGCAATCGGCCGCTTTGCAGCGAATGGCTTGCCGCACCGGCGGATCGAGGAATGGAAGTACACCGACCTGCGCGGCTTGATGAAGGACGCGCTGCCGGTTGCTGTGGGCGACCAGACGAAGACGACGATTGCCGATGTGATCGTTGCGATGGGGGCGCTGGGCCGCATCGAGGCGCCACGTTTCGTGCTCGTCAATGGCGCCTACCGCAAGGAGCTGTCGAACCTCGACGGGCTCGCGGGCGTGACGGTGTCGCCGCTCGCCGACACACTGAAGGACGACGCGGCGGCGAATGGGCTTGCGATCGCGGAGGAAGATCGCGGTTCGGATGCCGTGCTGGCGCTGAATTCGGCCTATGTCACGGACGGCGCGGTGGTCGATATCGCGGCCGGCACCAAACTGGAGCAGCCGCTGCTGGTGGTGCATGTGCGTGCGGGCGCGACGGCGCAACTGGCGGTCTCGCGCAACCAGATCCGGGTCGGTGACGGCGCGGAGGTGAGCATTGTCGAAATGTATGTTGCGGTGCCGGGTGCTGTTGCCGACGGGCAGACGAACGCGGCAAGCGAGGTGCAGGTCGGCGCCCAGGCCAGCGTCGCGCACATCAAGGTGACGACGGACCTGGGTAGTGTGACGCATCTGGCCACGTGGCTCGTGGAGATGGGTGCGGACGCCAACTATCGTGCGTTCCAGTACACGGCCGGCGTCGGTGTCGCGCGCAACCAGATCCGGGCGACGTTCAAGGGCGAGGGAGCGAAGCTGGATATTTCGGGTGCGTTCCTGGCGCGCAAGTCGGAGCATATCGATACGACGCTGTTCGTCGATCACGCGGTGCCGCACGGCGAGAGTCGGGAGCTGTTCAAGGGTGTTCTCGACGACGAGGCCCGCGGCATCTTCCAGGGCAAGGTGATCGTGCGCCGCGATGCGCAGAAGACAGACGGCAAGCAGATGGCGCAGGCGTTGATGCTGTCGGAGACGGCAGAGTTCGATTCCAAGCCGGAACTGGAGATCTATGCCGACGACGTGGTCTGTGGCCATGGTTCGACCTCGGCGGCGATCGACGAGGACCTGCTGTTCTACCTGCGTGCGCGCGGCATTCCCAAGGAGCAGGCGCGCGCCCTTCTGATCCATTCGTTCATCGGCGAAGCGATTGACAAGGTGGACAACGAGGCCGTGCGTGAGGCGCTGATGAGCGAGGCGGACGCCTGGCTTGCGGCCAGCGTGTAAGGCCGGGGCCGCGAGCCACGGGCACCGGCATCGACGTGTGAGGCGCGCCGCGCTTGAGGAGAGGAAGAGACGATGGCAGTGGAAACCCGAGAGAGAACATCGGCCGGACACGGGCTGGCGGCGACATACGACGTCGAGCGGATCCGTGCCGACTTTCCGATTCTCTACCGGGAAGTCTATGGCAAGCCGCTCGTCTACCTCGACAACGGAGCTTCGGCACAAAAGCCGATCTGCGTGCTCGAGGCGCTCGAACACGCCTACCGGTTCGAATATGCGAACGTGCACCGGGGTCTGCATTATCTGTCAAACACCGCGACGAGCAAATTCGAGGATGCGCGCGAGACGACCCGCCGGTTCCTCAACGCGCGGTCGACGGATGAGATCATCTTCACCCGCAATGCGACCGGGGCCATCAATCTTGTCGCGCAATCGTTCGGCGGCATGACGATCGGCGAAGGTGACGAGATCATCCTTTCGATCATGGAGCATCACTCCAACATCGTGCCCTGGCACTATCATCGTGAGCGCCGGGGTGCGGTGCTGAAGTGGGTGCCGATTTCGGACGACGGCGAGTTTCTGCTGGACGAGTTCGCCCGGCTGATCACGCCGCGCACGAAGATGGTGGCGATCACGCACATGTCGAACGTGCTGGGTACGGTGGTGCCGATCAAGGAGGTCATCCGCATCGCGCACGAGCACGGTGTTGCGGTGCTCGTCGATGGCAGTCAGGCTGCGGTGCACATGCCGGTCGACGTGCAGGATCTCGACTGTGATTTCTACGTCTTCACCGGGCACAAGACCTACGGCCCGTCTGGCACCGGGGTGCTCTATGCCAAGAAGCAGCATCTCGATGCGATGCCGCCCTACGAAGGCGGTGGCGAGATGATCGAGAGCGTTTCGGTTGACAAGATCGTCTACGGGAAGACGCCGCACAAGTTCGAAGCTGGAACGCCGGCGATTGCCGAAGTTGTGGGACTGGGTGCGGCACTCGACTACATGATGCAGATCGGTCGCGAGAACATCGCCCGCCACGAAGCTGAGTTGCGCGATTATGCCCATGAGCGGCTCGGCGAACTCAACTGGCTGAAAATTCACGGGCGCGCGCACGGCAAGGGCGCGATTGTTTCATTCACGATAGATGGTCTGCATCCGCACGACATCTCGACGCTGATCGATCGCTCGGGCGTCGCTGTCAGGGCCGGGCATCACTGCGCGCAACCGCTCATGGAGCGTATCGGCCAGACGGCGACATGCCGCGCGTCATTTGCGATGTACAACACGAAAGCGGAGGTCGATGCGCTCGCCGATGCACTCATCCGGGCGCACGAATTGTTCGCATGACAAAGATCGAAAAGAAGGACGCCATGGAAAGCGCAGGCACGCATCACACGATCGACGCGCCGCGGGCCGGTCAGGCGCCGCACGACGCGTCGGGGACATCGCCAACGCAGGGTGCGCCGTCGGCAGCGGCCGACGTTCCATCCGGTGACAGCGAAACTGGCAACGCAGGCTTCGACATGCGCCAGCCGCAGGAGTGGGCGCCCCGGGATCGCGCAAGCGCCGGTTCGCCTGAGGCGGAGATGGACGCAGACAACGCGAAGGCCGCGAGCACTGATACTTCCACTCCGCCCAGCGTTGCTGACGGCGGTACGGCGGTGCCGGGCTCGGCGCTTTCGCGTGAAGAACTCGAGCAGATGACCGACAACATCATCGCGGCCCTGAAGACTGTCTACGATCCGGAAATCCCGGCCGACATCTATGAACTCGGTCTCATCTACAAGATCGACATCAAGGACAACCGCGACGTCGAGATCGACATGACGCTGACGGCGCCGGGGTGTCCGGTGGCCGGCGAGATGCCGCAATGGGTGGAGAACGCGGTGCGCTCGGTGGCGGGTGTCGGCGAGGTGTCGGTGAACCTGGTGTTCGATCCGCCCTGGGACATGAGCCGGATGTCGGACGAGGCGCGTCTCGCGATCAACATGTTCTAGCAACCGGAGAGGTTAACGGTCGGACTCGGGGTGGATCGGTGCGCCGGGCACCCCATATGAAAGCCTGAAGATCCTGCGACCGCCCAAGCTCGGACGATAGAAAGCTATGACGACGACAGCACAACGCCCCAAAGTGATAACGATGACGGATGCCGCTGTGGCTCGCATCAAGGCGATCATGGCGCAGAAAGGCGATAGCGTCGCCGGTCTCAAGATCGGCGTCAAAAAGGGCGGCTGCGCGGGCATGGAATACACGATGAACTGGGCCGAAGGCATCGACAAGTTCGACGAGGTCGTCGAGCAGGACGGCGCGCGGCTGATCATCGATCCGGCGGCGATCCTCTATCTGCTGGGTACGGAGATGGACTACAAGGCAGACAAGCTGTCGTCCGGCTTCGTCTTCAATAATCCTAATCAGCAAAGCGCCTGCGGTTGCGGGGAGAGCGTCAATCTGGTTCCGGCGGCGTCATCTTCGTGGCCCGCGAAGGGGGACTGATCGTGCACGCGCGCGATCCAGATGCCGCAAGCTGGCCGCGTGAGGTTATTTCCTTCTGGTTCGATGATGCGGTGCGCGAGCGCTGGTTCGGCGCCAACGATGCGCAGTTCGATTCCCTCATTCGAGATCGGTTCTCGGGCCTCTATCGCGCCTGCGTCGACCAGAGCGTCGATGCGGCGGTGGCGTCGACCGAGCGCGCGCTGGCAACAATCATCGTACTCGACCAATTCCCCCGCAACATGTTTCGGGGCATGCCCGAGGCCTTTGCCCAAGATGGACTGGCGCGGGCCGTTGCGGCCGAGGGGATAGCGCGTGGGCTGGACCGCGGGCTGTCGGTCGATGAGCGCTTGTTCTTCTATCTCCCATTCGAACACAGCGAGGATCTTGCGGATCAGGAGCGGGCCGTGGCGCTGATCGAGGGTCTCGGCAATGCCGACTACACGCGCTTTGCCGTTGCGCATCGCGACATCATCGCCCGGTTCGGACGCTTTCCGCATCGCAACGCCATACTGGGGCGCACTTCCAGCGACGCGGAGAAAGCGTTTCTGCTGGAGCCGGGCAGCAGCTTCTAGGTTTTTTCTGGTCAGATCGTTCGTTCGTCCAATGGCTGGCGCGCCACGTGGTCGCGCGTCATGCAGCAGCTTGATCTTTGTCAAGGATGGGGCAAAGACTGGTCCGCTCTAACAAAGCGTTTTGCGGGCGGCTGGTGTCGGGATGACGGGGACGGGATGATCTTCAATACGCTTTACTACTGGGGGACGCCAGCCAAGCTGCTGCATTGGGCGGGCGCTTTGATGATCCTGTTCCTCTACATTCATGGCCTGATCGCCGTGGGTGATGACGGCGTCCTGCAGAAAGCCAATGACACACAAGTCTATCTGCATGCGGCAACCGGCGTGACGCTGGGGCTTTTGATGCTGGGGCGCTATCTGTGGCGGCTGATCAACAAGATACCGATGCTGCCGGCGAAGACTCCACATTGGGAGAAAAAACTCGCCGGCGTTGCACACGTCGGGCTCTACGTTGCGACCTTCATCACCATCGTGGCGGGATGGCTGCTGTCAGGTGCGTTGCAGCCGGCCGTCGATGTCCGGTTGTTCGGGTTCATTCCGATTCCAACGCTCGCCCTTTTCGCAGACGACAAGTCTGCCCGCGACATGCTCGCGCTCGCACATGAACTGGCAGCCCACCTGCTCATGGTGATGGTCGTGCTCCACGTGTTTGCAGCCTTGTGGCACCACTTCGTGCAACGCGACAGCGTGCTGAAGCGGATGTGGCTGAGAGGCCAGAACCGGCAGCGTCAGCGGCAGGGCTGAAAGGGCTGCCGGGTGCGGTTCTGGTGACAATCGGCGTGGACCTGTGGTGGGCTCAGGGGCAGACTTTCGAGGGCCCTGCGAACTGATTGAGCGGGACCTTGAGGTAGGATACCTCGTTGTCCTCGGCCCCGGGCAGGCGGCCGCCGCGAATGTTGACCTGCAGGGCGTAGAGCATCAGGTGCGGAAGCTCCAGCTCGGCATCGCGGGATTCGCGGATCCGCACATATTCAGCCTCGGAGACGCCGCCGCGCAGGTGAATGTTTGTTTCGCGCTGATCGCGGACGGTTGATTCCCACAGAGGCTTGCGTCCGCCGCGTCCATAGTCATGGCCGACAAAGATGCGCGTCTCATCCGGCAGCTCGAGAATGCGCTGGACGGAGCCGTAAAGATCGTGAGCGCTGCCTCCGGGGAAGTCAGCGCGCGACGTGCCGCTGTCAGGCATCATCAGTGTGTCGTGGACGAAGGCGGCATCGCCGATGACATAGGTGATGGAGGCCAGCGTGTGGCCGGGCGAGAACATGACGCGGGCCGTCAACTCCCCGATTTCGAAGGTGTCGCCGTCCTTGAACAGGCGGTCCCACTGCGACCCGTCGGCTTTGAAGTCGTCACCCAAATTGTAGATCTTCTTCCAAAGTTTCTGCACCTTGACGACATGTTCGCCGATGGCGGTCGGTGCGCCGAGCTGGGCCTTCAGATAGGGTGCGGCGGAGAAGTGATCGGCGTGCGGGTGGGTGTCGAGGATCCAGACGATATCGAGGCTCTGATCCTTCACGTACTGAAGAATTTCGTCGGCGTTGGTGGTGCAGGTGCGCGCAGCCTTTTCGTCGAAATCCCAAACAGGATCGATGATGGCAGCCTTCTTTGTTTTCGGACAGGTGACGACGTATTGGATCGAACCGGTCTTGGCGTCGTGGAACCCTTTGACGTGCGGTCGCGCCGTGGACGGCATGACATGCTCCAATCTGGATTACAATGCTCTTTGAACGCACGACCTGGCCGCTTGGATTTGCGGTTGCGCGCGCCGGCGAGGGGAAGCGGTGACATTCGCACCCCGCCATACTGTTCCATCTCAGATAGGATCGTCATATGCGCTTTCAACCGCGGGCGTGCTGGCGCATTCCCACCTGCGGCAGAACGCTTACGGTGTCAGAGCTTGCGGTAGAGCAGGCGGGCGCGGATCGTGCCGGGCATCTGGCGAAGCTCTGCCAGTATGTCGCGGGCACCAGAGAGCAGGTCGTCGCAGTCGAGGACGACGTAGCCGATCTCGCCATCGGTCTGGTAGTACTGCGCTGCGATGTTGACCTTGTGCTTGGCGTAAACTTCGTTCAGGCGCTGCAACTCGCCGGGCAGGTTGCGCTGGACCTGGATGAAGCGTGTGCCGTGTTCGCGCGGCAGGAGCTGCACCTGCGGGAAGTTGACGGCGCCAACCGTGGAGCCAACATCGGAATACTCGACGAACTTGCGTGCGACTTCCGAGCCGATGCGCTCCTGGGCTTCCTCGGTCGAGCCGCCGACGTGGGGCGTCAGGATGACGTTGTCCAGGCCTTGCAACGGTGACGTGAACGCGTCGTTGGTCGACTTGGGCTCGACGGGGAACACGTCGATGGCCGCGCCGGCAAGGTGGCCGTCCTTCAAGGCAGCGGCCAGGGCGTCGATGTCGACGACCTTGCCGCGCGCGTTGTTGATGAGAAAAGCGCCCTTCTTCATGGCGCGGATCTGGGCCTTGCCCATCATGCCGCGCGTCTCGGGTGTGTCGGGGACGTGGAAGGAGACAACGTCTGAATTGGCCAGAAGCTCTTCGAGGGTCTGGGTTGGCTGGACGTTGCCGTGCTGGAGCTTGTCGGTGCGGTCGAAAAAGATGACGCGCATGCCGATCGCTTCGGCAAGGACTGCGAGTTGCGAGCCGATGTTGCCGTAGCCGACGATGCCGAGGGTCTTGGCGCGGACCTCGGTGGAGCCGACGGCGGTCTTCTGCCAGCCGCCGGTGTGGGCTGCCATCGACTTGGGGAACACGCGGCGGAACAGCATGATGATTTCGGCGATCGTGAGCTCGGCCACCGAACGCGTGTTGGAGAAGGGGGCGTTGAAAACGGGGATGCCCATGTGGCGGGCGAAATTCAAGTCAACTTGGTTGGTGCCGACAGAGAAACAGCCAATGGCGATGAGCGAGCGTTGATTGTCGAGGATCTCAGGCGTCAATTGCGAGCGCGAGCGGATGCCGACCATGCTGACGCCCTTGAGGGCCTCGCGTAGCGCGTTGCCTTCGAGTGCCTTCATGTGGCGCTCGATATTGGTATAGCCGACGGATTTCAGGGTCTCGACCGCGGTTTCGGAAATGCCTTCGAGCAGGAGGATCTTGATCTTCTCCTTGGGGCGCGACAGCGGCATTCCAGGCGTCGAGGGCATGTATCGAGTTCCGTTGCTGGCAGACGATGAGTTGGTGCATGGCACGATGCGAGCGGCGTGGCGGCAGGTGCATGCTGCGCCGCATCAATCGCTGGCGAGGTGATCGCCAAAGGCGCGCGGCGGGTCAATCGCCCATTCGGCCTAGTCAATCGTCTGGTCCAGTTTCGAGTGGCAGGGGACTTGGTGTCGTGTCGGGGCCGTGAGCGCGCAGTGATCACTGCGAGGGCGCTCGCAATCCGCCCGTCGCCGGGCCTATGCGTTTTGCGCGGCGTTTCCTCGGGTGCAGGCCTGTCGACGACGAGAGCGAGCGTTCCTGCTCTGAGGCCTGGCTTGCGAAGCGCCAGCGCGGAACCCTCGCTTCGTATTCTATGGGTGTTCTGGATCTGAGGACGTTTGACGAGCTTCGCTTAGGCTCGAGCGCCCGATCCAGAACACTAGCCGCTCGTCACCTTTTGGCGCTTTGGCAAGGGGCGCCGCAGGAACGCTGGCACGTTGTCGGCAAATCCCTTGGGCGCGCCGACGCTGCGCTCGGTCTCCTGGCGGGATGAGGACGGCCGCGCGGCGGGCTCGGGGCGGCTGCGTGCGCGCTCGCTGGATGGTGCGCGCTGCCGATCGCTTGCCGGAGCCTCGGTACGGTCTTCGCGCGGGGCACGCCGGGGTCTTGGTGCTGACGACGCAGCGCCATCGTCCGTGCCTTCTCGCGATGCCGGCGCCGGCTTTGCTTCAGCCGCTGTGGACTGCTGAGCCTCACCGGTCTCGCGCGAACGTCCGCGCCCGCGTCCACCACGGCGGCGACGGCGCTTGGCGGGGGCGTCGCTGTCAGCGGCCGATTCGAGCTCGGCGGCGGGAGCTTCCTGCGGGGTGAAGTCGACGTCGGGCTGCTCCCCGGTTCCGGGTGCCGGCGGTGACGTATCGTCCAGAGCTGCCGGGGTTTGAGGGGCCGTGCGGCGCGGGCGGTCGGACTGCTGCCGTTCGGATCGGGAGTTGCGAGGGCTGCGCTCTGTGGCGGAGCCGCCGCGTCCCCTGGAGCTTGCGCGGCCACCGCGTCCGCGACGGCGCTTGCCCGCGTTGGCGTAGTCTTCTTCGGTGGGTGGATCGCCCAGCCATTCGGTGGTGTCACCGGTGATCTTGGCGATATCGGCGAGCAACTTGAGGTCATCGGTGCTGACGAGCGAATACGCCGTGCCGGATTTGCCGGCGCGGCCGGTGCGACCGATGCGATGGACGTAGTCGTCGGACTGGCTCGGCAGGTCGAAATTGAAGACGTGCGAGACGTCCGGGATGTCGAGGCCGCGGGCGGCCACGTCGCTTGCGGCGAGGATCTTGATTTCACCGGAGCGGAACTTGTCGAGCGTCTCCATGCGCGACTTCTGGTCCATGTCGCCGTGAAGTGCGCCGGCGTTGAAGCCGTGCTTCAGGAGCGACTTCAACAGGATCGCCACGTCGCGCTTGCGGTTGCAGAAGATGATCGCATTCTTGAAATTTTCTTCCGCGCGGATCAGCTCGCGAAGCTCTTCGCGCTTGGCCCAGTCCTCGCCGTTCTCGCAGAAGCGGAAGCGCTGGGTGATTGTCTTTGCCGTGGTGGCGGGCCTGGCCACCTCGATGCGCACGGGGTCTTTCAAGAACTGATCGGCAAGGCGCGTGATCTCGGGCGGCATCGTGGCGGAGAAGAACAGCGTCTGGCGGCGTGGCGGCAGCAGCTTGCAGATCTTCTCGATGTCGGGGATGAAGCCCATGTCGAGCATGCGGTCGGCCT
>CAZDNY010000078.1:0-9959 GCA_964506885.1 uncultured Hyphomicrobiaceae bacterium
CGTACTGGGGCCGGAGGCGAACAACGCCCACCGCAATCACTTCCACGTCGATCTCGCCGCACGCAAAAGCGGGGCGTTCTGTCAGTAGGGTGGAGGCTCGTCGCAACGAGCGGTTCACATCGGCGGGCGGCGGGTTCAGCCTTTTTGCGGTCAGGCCTTGCAATTGGCTGTCCTCGAGGGAATGTTGGCCGCCAGTCCATCACAGCGGCGCATTTCCATGACCAGACCCAAGCCATCAGCCGGCAACGCAGCGATTGCACGAGACGCAGCGGCAATAGGCGCGTTTCCCGCAACCCGCCTGCGCCGCAACCGCAAGGCCGAGTGGTCGCGGCGGCTCGTTGCCGAGCACGTGCTGACGCCCGGCGACCTGATCTGGCCGGTGTTCGTTCTGGAAGGCAAAGGCGAACGCCAGGCGGTCGCCTCGATGCCGGGCGTGGAGCGCCTGTCGGTCGATCTCGTGGCGGCGGCGGCGAGGGAGGCGGCTTCGCTCGGCATTCCGGCGATGGCGCTGTTTCCCTACACCGATCCGAAGCTGCGTACCGATGATGCGCGCGAAGCCTTCAACGCCGACAACCTCGTCTGCCGCGCCACCAAGGCGGTGAAGGATGCAGGCGTCGATATCGGCATCATCCTCGACGTGGCGCTCGATCCCTACACAAGCCACGGCCACGACGGGCTTTTGATCGACGGCGAGATCGCCAATGACGCCACACTCGAAGCGCTGGTCAAGCAATCGCTCAACCAGGCAGAGGCGGGCTGCGATATCCTGGCGCCGTCGGACATGATGGACGGGCGCATCGGCGCGATCCGCTCGGCACTGGAGGCGGGTGGCCATCCCAACGTGCAGATCATGTCCTATGCCGCCAAATACGCCAGCGCGTTCTATGGGCCGTTCCGCGACGCGGTCGGTTCGTCCTCGACCTTGAAGGGCGACAAGCGCACCTACCAGATGGACCCGGCCAATACCGACGAGGGCTTGCGCGAGGTGGGCCTCGACATCGCGGAAGGCGCCGACATGGTGATGGTGAAGCCCGGCATGCCCTATCTCGACATCGTCCAGCGCGTGTCGGAGACGTTCAACGTTCCCACATTCGCCTATCAGGTGTCGGGCGAGTACGCGATGATGATGGCGGCAGCCGAGAAGGGCTGGCTGGATGCCGACAAGGTGATGATGGAAAGCCTGCTCGCATTCAAGCGCGCGGGCGCTGCCGGCATCCTCACCTACTTCGCGCCGAAGGTGGCGCGGATGCTCAACGTTTAAGCGACAGGTCACGCTGCCATCACGGCGCGGATCGCGTAGGCGATCGCGGCGACGGCCATCACGCCAGCCAGCCACAATGCAACGAACCAGAGCAGACGCCGTGAGAGCGGAGCCTTTATTGCATTGCTCACGCCCCGTGACCTCCTCAGTGATAGCCGCCGTGGTGCTCAACCTTGCCGCGGAACACCCAATAGGCATATGCGGTATAGGCGAGGATCAGCGGGATCAAAACAGCCGCGCCGGCGAGCAGGAAGGCGAGCGAGGTGTCGGGGGCTGCGGCATCCCAGATGGTGATGCTCGGCGGCACGATGTGCGGATAGAAGCTGATGCCGAGCCCGATGTAGCACAGCACGAAAAGCGCAAGTGAGGCGATGAAGGGTGCCGTCTCGTGCTTCTCGCTCAGGCCCTTGATGAGACGCCAGGCGGCATAGGCCGTCGCCAGCGGAACCGGTGCCGTGTAGAGCATGGCGGGGAACGAGAACCAGCGCTCCATGAATTTGGCATCGAGGAACGGCGTCCAGATCGAAAAGACCATGATGGACACGAGCAGCAGGAACGCGAGCGGCAACGCGAACCTGAAGGCGCGCTGCCGCAGATCGTTCTGGGTCTTCATGATGAGCCACGTGGCGCCCAGCAGGAGGTAACCGAAGACGAGCGCCAGCGCCGTGGCGAGGCTGAATGGCGTCAGCCAGTCATACCAGCCACCGGCATAGGCACGTCCTTCGACCTTGATGCCCTGCACGAGTGCGCCCAGCGCGATGCCCTGTGCCAGCGTGGCAACGCTCGAACCGATGAAGAAGGCCCAGTCCCACACCCATTTTCCGCGCTCGGTGCGCCAGCGGAACTCGAAGGCGACGCCGCGCAGGATAAGCCCCAGGAGCATGGCGATCAGCGGCGCATAAAGTGCCGGCAATACGACGGCATAGGCCAATGGGAAGACCGCGAACAAGCCGCCGCCGCCCAGCACCAGCCAGGTCTCGTTGCCGTCCCAGACGGGCGCGACGGAATTCATCGCCGTGTCCTGGTTGTCGCGACCGCCGAGGAAGGGGAACAGCATGCCGATGCCCAGGTCGAAGCCATCGAGCACGACGTAGGCGAGCACGGCAAAGGCGATGAGCGCCGCCCAGATGAAGGCCAGATCGAACACCATGTCAGCCTCCTTCCTGTCCGGCGGCGTGTGCCGTCCGGTTGCGGCTGCCGGCCATCGCAGCCCCAGGCGAGATGCCGGATGCGCGCTGCGGCACGTTGGGATCGAGGCCCTCCACATCGCCTTCCGGCGTGCGTGCCATCAGGCGCAGCACATAGAACGTGCCGGCGCCAAAGACCGTCAGGTAGACGACGAAGAACGCGATCAACGACGATTGAACGGCCGGCGCAGCAATGGCCGATGCGCTTTCATAGGTTCGCAGAAGACCGTAGACCGTGTAGGGCTGGCGTCCGACCTCGGTGGTGATCCAGCCGGCCAATACCGCGAGGAAACCGGTCGGCCCCATGAGCACGGCCGCACGCTGAAGCCAGACCGCTTCGAATAGCCCGCTACGCCAGCGCGCCCACAGGCTCCACAGGCCGACCGCCAGCATACCCAAGCCGACGGCGATCATGATGCGAAAGCTCCAGAACACCAATGTCGCATTGGGCCAATCCTCCTGCGGCCAGGCCTTCAAGCCTTTGACTTCGCCGTCCCACTCGTGGGTGAGGATGAGACTGCCGAGTTTTGGAATCTGCAGCGCATACCTCGTTTCGCCTGCGTCGTTGTCGGGCCAGCCGAACAGAATCAGCGGTGCGCCCTGGCGCGTCTCGTAGTGACCCTCCATTGCCGCCACCTTCATAGGCTGGTGCTCCAGCGTGTTGAGGCCGTGGAGGTCGCCGGCAAAGATCTGCACGGGCGTGACGAGGGCCGCCATCCACATGGCCATCGAGAACATGATGCGAGCCGGCGCATCCTGCCTGTTGCGCAGCAGATGCCAGGCGCCGACCGCGCCGACCACGAATGCGGTGGTGAGATAGGCGGCCAGCACCATGTGCACGAGGCGATAGGGGAAGGATGGATTGAAGACGACCGCCCACCAGTCGACCGGCACGAACTGGCCTTGCTCGTTGATGGCGTATCCGGCCGGCGTGTGCATCCAGCTGTTGACCGACAGGATCCAGAACGCGGAAAGGAGCGTGCCGACGGCGACCATCAGCGTGGCGAAGAAATGCAGACCGCGCCCGACCTTGTCGCGGCCAAACAGCATGACGCCGAGAAAGCCCGCCTCCAGGAAGAAGGCCGTCAGCACCTCATAGCCCATCAAGGGACCGAGCACGGGGCCGGTCTTGTCGGAAAACACGCTCCAGTTGGTGCCGAACTGGTAGCTCATGACGACACCGGAGACGACGCCCATGCCGAAGACGACGGCGAAGATTTTCAGCCAATACTCGAAGACGCGCATGTAGACGTCTCGCCCGGTCGCCAGCCACAGCGCTTCGAGCACGGCCAGATAGCTGGCAAGCCCGATGGTGAATGCCGGGAAGAAGATATGGGCCGACACCGTGAAGGCGAATTGCAGGCGGGCGAGATCGATCGCCGTCATGTCCATGGCGCTGCTCCGGTCGGTGAAATTAAAAAAAATCCGACCCAGGCAATCGTATTAGATGACGGGCAAAAAGATAGCCCCCTGCCGTGACGACAGGGGCAGACGAATATTCGACGTCCGACAAACCGCCAAACATTGCGCAATGACGAAGGGACGTGACGCGCCGGTTCAACGCCTGATGCGGCGGCGGGTGATGATGGGTTCGTCGGATTGCGTTGGCGATGCGCCCTCGCCTGCGGCCTCGTCAGGCGCTCTGGTGGTGGCGGCCTGTGCGCCGCCTGTCGGCTTCGTGCAGCCGGTCAGCCAGATGTCGAAGACGGGATGCTCGACGGCATTGAGGCCGGGGCTTTCAGCAAACATCCAGCCGGTGAAAACGCGCTTGGTATCACCTTCGAGTTCCTTCTCGTCGACTTCGACGAAGGAGCTTGTCTTGGGCTGCTCGGTCGCGGGGCGCGAATAGCACGCGCGGGGCGTGACCTTCAGAGAACCGAATTCAGCGGTCTGGTTGAGCGGGACCTCGAGCTTGGAGATGCGCGCCGTCACCTTGTCCAGCGCGGCGAACACGGCGACCTGGTTTTCGATGCGCTGCGCATGCGCCGAGCTGGCCGTTGCCGCGCACGCGAACACGGCCAATGCCGCGGCCGCAGCCTTCGCAACAGATGCTGACGTTGTGGCGCTGGTGCTCAAGCTATGCCCTCGACGATGATGATTTCTGCTTCGGCGCTCTGGCGACGCAGCCGTGCCGCTTCCTGGTATTCGGGCGAGCGGTAGCAGGCACGCGCGCGCTCGTAGGACGGAAACTCGATCACAACGTGGCGCGGGCGTGCTTGCCCTTCCAGGGTCTCACACGCGCCGCCGCGTACCAGGAACTTCGCACCGTACTTCTCGAAGGGAAATTTGGCGGCTTCGAGATAACGCGGATAATTTGCGGCATCCGTGACGGTGATGTGGACGATCCAATAGCCTTTGCCCATCAGCGCGCGGTTCCGCCTCATTGTTGCACGCGCTCCATTGCGCGCGAAAGAAGCCTGGACGAGCCTGCCTCAGACTGCAACCGCCTGGAGGCGTAAACGCACATAATCCGCTGTCCAATTGCCCATCGTGTCGCACAATGCGGGACGCAGCAGATCCTCGACTTCGGCCTTGATTGCCGCGGCACGCGCGCCGAACTGGGCGAAAAACGGGGCTCGGAAGGTATCGAGCCAGCCCGAAAGACCGGTCGGCAGAGGCGTTTGACGGGGAAACAGACCGATTTTCTCGACCCTGAAACCGCCCGCTTGAAGCAGCGCGGCGTATTCGCGATCGGTGGGATAAAACCAGGGGGAGGCGAGCGCGGCGTCGCCCCCGCGGCTGCGGGCAACCGCGCGCATGGCCGTGACGATCGCGGCAATATTGCCGTGACCGCCAAACTCGGCGACCAGGCGTCCGGCGGGCTTCAAGGCAGCTCGCATGCGTGCGATCGCGCGTTCGGGTTCGGTTACCCAGTGCAGCACGGCGTTGGAGAAGACCGCGTCGAAGCTGGCCTCGAAGGTCATGTCCGTGACGCTCAACTTGTGGACGTCGAGCCCCCGCCGGCGCGCAGCTTCGATCAGGTCGTCTGAAACATCTATTCCGACGACATCGGCACCCATTTCGGCGATGCGGCGGGTCAGGGCCCCATCACCACAGCCGACGTCGAGCACGCGCATTCCCGGGGCTGGCGCCAGCCACGACAGGATTTCAGCGCCCAAGTCGGAGACGAAACGCGCGTTTTTCTCGTAGCCCTCGGCTGTCCAGGTCTGTTGTGCGGAAAGACCTGTCATGGGATCGGGCGATCTACTCTGGCCGCCAGGCCTGGTAATCGCCGGTCCCGTGCGGACGCTTGGCCGGGGTCAGAATCGAGCCGTCCGGCCTGTAGGCCTGCGACGTGCCGGTATGGTTGGGTTCATGCGGCTTTTGCCAGGGCTTGGCCTCGTAGTTTTCCTCGGTCGGCGGCGTGTCGACCGTGTAGTGCAGCCAGCCGTGCCACTCGGGCGGCACCTTGGAGGCTTCCGCGCCGTCGACATAGGTCACGAAGCGGCGCGGCTTGCCGACCGGGCCGACGCCCTTTTTCTGTTCGTAATAGCGGTTGCCCAGCGAATCCTCGCCAACGAAGCGCATCTTGCGCCAGATGTAGAGACGGGTTCCCCAGGTGTTGCCGCCCCACCAGCTGAAGATTTCCTTGAACATGCCCATGGGCGTCGTCTCCCGATGCCGCCAGTCCCGGTGCCGCCAGCGGGCCCGCGCGGGCGCCAGCCTCCTGATCCCGCGCCTTCTCAAGGCCGCAACTGCGTCCGGCTTAACCGCTCGACCGGCTGTCTGTCCATACGGACATAAGGCGCGGCCCCAATGCAACAGGGGGCGGCGCGGAATCGGTCTAGTCTGCCCGTCGCTCGATCCGGAGGGACGTTTGCGCGCCTTTCCACAGAGGCCCGAATGCCGCACCCGGGCTTCCCGCCCGAAAATCCGGGCCTTTTGAGCCACTCATTCACAAGTTGCCCACACCACAACATCTAGTGCTTGGTGGCACATGCCACCTACAAGGGGTGGTGACGAACCCTAACGAATCGTCCTAGTTTGTGTTCGAGGTTTGGGCCGGGAAGTCACAGTCGTGTCTGACGCCCGCATGAGTGAGGCCGCCGAGCAGGATGATGGTCGGCGGCAGGCGTTTGGGTAGAGGTCGGCGTACCGGCCGAGCTTTCAAGTTTCAAAAATCAGATTAGCGGCTGAGGGCCGGGTTCGCGCGCAACAAAGAGGGAGTGCGCGCAGTTTCAGGCCGGAGCAGCGAATTTGCGATCGGAAAAACCGTGTGTTTTCCGAACGGGTAACTGTGTGTCGTCGGCGTACCCGAGCCGGGCTGCTGCAATTCCTGAGCAGCCCACAAAAAAAGACTGCAAATCGCCAGAGGCGGGGACCACACATGAAAATCACGCGGCGCTTCACCGAAGCCGGGAAATCTCCTTACGAAAAGATCGCATTCCGGCGCGCCACGAGCGAAATCAAGAATCCCGACGGCTCGATCGTCTTCCGTCTGGAAGGCTTCGAAGTGCCCGAACACTGGAGCCAGGTTGCCGCCGATATTCTGGCGCAGAAGTATTTCCGCAAGGCCGGCGTGGCCCGGCATCTCAAGCGCGTCGAAGAAAACGACGTGCCGTCCTGGCTGTGGCGCTCGGTGCCCGACCACAAGGCGCTCGGCGAACTGGCGCAGACGGAGCGCTTCGGCGGCGAGATCGATGCACGCCAGGTGTTCGACCGCCTCGCCGGCACGTGGACCTACTGGGGCTGGAAGGGCGGCTATTTCTCGTCGGAAGAGGACGCGCGCGCGTTCTACGACGAGCACCGCTACATGTTCGCGATGCAAATGGCGGCGCCGAACTCGCCACAGTGGTTCAACACCGGACTACACTGGGCCTATGGCATCGACGGCCCCGGCCAGGGGCACTACTACGTCGACTTCCAGTCGGGCGAGCTGACGCTGTCGTCGTCAGCCTACGAGCATCCGCAGCCGCATGCCTGCTTCATCCAGTCGGTCGAGGACGATCTCGTCAACGAGAACGGCATCATGGACCTGTGGGTGCGCGAGGCGCGCCTGTTCAAGTACGGCTCGGGCACGGGCACCAACTTCTCCTCGCTGCGCGGTGCCAACGAGCGGCTGTCGGGCGGAGGGCGTTCGTCGGGCCTGATGAGCTTCCTGAAGATCGGCGACCGGGCGGCCGGCGCCATCAAGTCGGGCGGCACGACGCGGCGTGCCGCCAAGATGGTGGTGGTCGACATCGACCATCCCGATATCGAGGAATACATCAACTGGAAGGTGCGCGAGGAGCAGAAGGTCGCCGCGCTGGTGACGGGCTCCAAGATCGCGAGCAAGCGCCTGAAGGCCATCATGAAGGCCTGCGTCAACTGCGAGGCGGACGGCGACGACTGCTATGAGCCGGCCAAGAACCCGGCGCTCAAGCGCGCCATCAAGGAGGCACGGCGCGACGAGGTTCCGCAGAACTACATCCTGCGCGTGATCCAGTTCGCCCGCCAAGGCTACACGGATATCGCTTTCGACACCTACGACACCGATTGGGATTCGGAAGCCTATCTGACGGTGGCCGGACAGAACTCCAACAACTCGGTGCGCGTATCGGACGGCTTCCTCAAGGCGGTCGAAGCCGACGGCACATGGGATCTGACGGCACGCATCGGCGGCGAGGTCGTCAAGACCGTCAAGGCGCGCGAGCTGTGGGAGCAGGTGGGCTATGCGGCATGGGCCTCGGCCGATCCCGGCATCCAGTTCCACACCACCATCAACGACTGGCACACGTGCCCGAAGTCGGGTGAGATCCGCGCGTCGAACCCGTGCTCGGAATACATGTTCCTCGACGACACGGCGTGCAACCTCGCCTCGCTGAACCTGATGCAGTTCCGCCGGGCGGACAAGTCGTTCGACGTGGCCGCGTTCGAGCATGCCTGCCGGCTGTGGACGATCGTTCTGGAAATCTCCGTGCTGATGGCGCAGTTCCCCTCGCGCCAAATCGCGGAGCTGTCGTACCGCTACCGCACGCTGGGGCTCGGCTTCGCCAACATCGGCGGTCTACTGATGAGTGCGGGCATTCCCTACGACTCCGACGAGGGGCGCGCGATCTGCGGTGCGATCTCGGCGATCATGACCGGCACGTCGTATGCCACCAGCGCGGAGATGTCGGGCGAACAGGGATCGTTCCCAGCCTACCAGGAGAACGCCGGCGACATGCTGCGCGTGATCCGCAACCACCGCCGGGCGGCGCGCGGCGAGGCGGTCGGCTATGAACTGCTGTCGACGACGCCGGTGCCGCTCGACCATGCCTCGCTGAAGGACCGCGAGTTGTCGGAAGCGGCGATCGCTGCGTGGGACCGCGCGCTGGCGCTCGGCGAGAAGCACGGCTATCGCAACGCGCAGGCGACCGTGATCGCACCGACGGGCACGATCGGCCTCGTCATGGACTGCGACACGACCGGCATCGAGCCCGACTTCGCACTCGTCAAGTTCAAGAAGCTGGCCGGGGGCGGCTACTTCAAGATCATCAACCGCTCGGTGCCCGAGGCGCTCGCGGGGCTCGGCTACCGGCCGAGCGAAATCGCCGAGATCGAGGCCTATGCGGTCGGTCACGGCTCGCTGGCCCAGGCGCCCGGTGTCAACCACTCGACGCTGAAGTCGAGGGGCTTCACCGACGAGGCGATCGCCAAGATCGAACTGGGACTGAAGACGGCGTTCGACATCAAGTTCGTGTTCAACAAGTGGACGCTGGGTGAAGAGTTCCTGACCGGTACGCTCAAGGTGCCGGCGGAGAAGCTCACCGACCCGACCTTCGAGCTGCTGGCGTTCCTGGGCTTTTCCAAGAAGGACATCGAGGCGGCCAACGAGCACGTGTGCGGTGCCATGACGCTGGAAGGCGCGCCGCACCTGAAGGCCGAGCATCTGCCGGTGTTCGACTGCGCCAACCCGTGCGGTCGCAAGGGCAAGCGGTTCCTGTCGGTGGAGAGCCACATCCGCATGATGGCGGCGGCGCAGCCGTTCATCTCGGGTGCCATCTCCAAGACCATCAACATGCCCAACGACGCAACCGTCGACGACTGCAAGCAGTCCTACATGCTGTCGTGGCGGCTGGCGCTGAAGGCCAACGCGCTCTATCGCGACGGCTCGAAGCTGTCGCAGCCGCTCAACTCGCAGATCCTCGGCGAGACCGAGGACGAGCAGGAGGCGACGGCGGAGAAGCTGACGGCCAACAACCCGGCGGTGCAGCGTGCCGCCGTGGCGGCCGAGCGGCTGGCGCAGCGTGTCGCCCAGCTCGAGGACGAGCTGCGGCTGGCTGCGGCACGCAGCGCGGCGCAGGAGCGCGAGAAGCTGCCTTCGCGGCGCAAGGGCTACACGCAAAAGGCCAGTGTCGGCGGGCACAAGGTCTACCTGCGCACCGGCGAATACGACGACGGGCGTGTCGGCGAGATCTTCATCGACATGCACAAGGAGGGTGCCGCCTTCCGCTCGCTCATGAACAACTTCGCCATCGCCATCTCGCTCGGCCTGCAGTATGGCGTGCCGCTGGAAGCGTACGTGGAGGCGTTCACGTTCACGCGCTTCG
>CAZDNY010000079.1:0-9929 GCA_964506885.1 uncultured Hyphomicrobiaceae bacterium
ACAACCTGCAGGAGCACTCGGTGGTCCTGATCCGCGGCGGCCGCGTGAAGGACCTTCCTGGTGTGCGCTACCACATCGTCCGTGGTGTTCTCGACACCCAGGGCGTTAATGGCCGCAAGCAGCGCCGCTCCAAGTACGGCGCCAAGCGACCGAAGTAACCCGGCCGCGAGGCCACCCGGCTGGCGCGGCGGAACGGCCGCTGCTGCCCGGTTCCAGCGATTGAATGTGGGGCTTGAGGCCCCGGCAAAGTTCGAAGGACTGCTGACATGTCCCGTCGTCACAGAGCTCAGAAGCGCGAAGTGCATCCCGATCCGAAGTTCGGTGATCTCATCCTCACCAAGTTCATGAATGCGGTGATGCGCGACGGCAAGAAGTCGGCTGCAGAGAACATCGTCTATGGCGCTCTGACGCGCATGGAGGACAAGGCCAAGTCGGACCCGGTAGCGATGTTCCATCAGGCGCTGGAGAACGTCATGCCGGCCGTCGAGGTACGCTCCCGTCGTGTCGGTGGCGCCACCTATCAGGTGCCGGTCGAGGTGCGTGCCGAGCGTCGTCAGGCTCTGGCGATCCGCTGGCTCATCACGGCCGCCCGCAACCGTAACGAGAACACCATGGTCGAGCGCCTTTCGGGCGAGTTGCTCGACGCAGCCAACAACCGCGGCACCGCCGTGAAGAA
Organism: uncultured Hyphomicrobiaceae bacterium; assembly: GCA_964506885.1. Taxonomy (GTDB): domain Bacteria; phylum Pseudomonadota; class Alphaproteobacteria; order Rhizobiales; family Hyphomicrobiaceae; genus JAEUMD01. Next base: position 677 of record CAZDNY010000079.1, read on the forward strand.
GCGCGAAGACACACACAAGATGGCGGACGCCAACCGCGCCTTCTCGCACTACCGCTGGTAACGGATCGATCGGAGCAAGATCATGCCTCGCGAATACCCAATCGAGGACTACCGCAACTTCGGCATCATGGCCCACATCGACGCGGGCAAGACGACGGCCACCGAGCGGATTCTGTTCTACACCGGCATTTCCCACAAGATCGGTGAGGTGCACGATGGCGCCGCCACCATGGACTTCATGGAGCAGGAGGCCGAGCGCGGCATCACCATCACGTCCGCCGCCACCACCTGCTTCTGGCCCGGCCGCGACGGCAAGAAGCGCCGCCTGAACATCATCGACACCCCAGGCCACGTCGACTTCACCATCGAGGTCGAGCGTTCGCTGCGCGTGCTCGACGGCGCCGTCACCGTGCTCGACTCCAACGCCGGTGTCGAGCCGCAGACCGAGACCGTCTGGCGTCAGGGTGACAAGTACAAGGTTCCGCGCATCGTCTTCGCCAACAAGATGGATAAGACGGGTGCCGACTTCTACATGTGCGTCCAGGACATCAAGGACAAACTCGGTGCCACGCCTGTTCCGATCCAGCTTCCGATCGGCCAGGAGAGCGACTTCATCGGCATCGTCGATCTGATCGAGATGCGCGGCGTCATCTGGGACGGCGACGACAAGGGCGCCACCTTCAAGTACGTCGACATTCCTGCCGAGCTGGTCGACAAGGCCAACGAGTATCGCGCTGCCATGATCGAGGCAGCCGTCGAGATGGACGACGCGGCGATGGAGGCCTATCTGGAGGGCAACGAGCCCGACAACGAGACGCTGCGCAAGCTGCTTCGCAAGGGCACGATCGCCAACAAGTTCTATCCGATGCTGTGTGGCTCGGCCTTCAAGAACAAGGGCGTGCAGCCGCTGCTCGACGCCGTCGTCGACCTGCTGCCCTCGCCTGTCGATCGCGAAGCCTACCCTGGTATTGATCCCAAGACCGGCGACGAGCTTCTGCGCCGTCCCTCCGACAACGAGCCGCTCGCCATGATCGCCTTCAAGATCATGAACTTCGAGCACGTCGGCTCGATCACCTTCTGTCGCATCTATTCGGGCAAGGTGGAGCAGGGCATGGGCCTTGCCAACACCTCGCGCGACAAGAAGGAGCGCGTCGGCCGCATGTATGTGATGCATGCCGACGATCGCAAGGAGATCAAGGAAGCCTTCGCCGGCGACATCATCGCGCTGCAGGGTCTGAAGGACACCCGCACCGGCGAGACGCTGTGCGATCCCAACAAGCCGGTGATTCTCGAGAAGATGGAGTTCCCCGAGCCCGTCATCGAGATGAAGATCGAGCCCAAGACCAAGGCCGACCAGGAGAAGATGGCGCTGGCGCTCAATGAAATGGCGCTGGAGGATCCTTCCTTCTCCGTCTCGGTCGATCAGGAGTCGGGCGAGACGATCCTCAAGGGGATGGGAGAGCTGCACCTGGACATCAAGGTCGACATCCTCAAGCGCACCCACAAGGCCGAGGCCGATGTCGGCGCGCCGCAGGTGGCCTACCGCGCGACGCGCGCACGCGCCACCGAGGTCGACTATACGCACAAGAAGCAGACCGGCGGCACGGGCCAGTTCGCCCGCGTCAAGTTCCGTGTCGAGCCCAACGAGATCGGCAAGGGCAACGAGTTCGCCTCCGAGATCGTTGGCGGTTCGGTGCCCAAGGAATATATTCCCGGCGTCGAGAAGGGCATCAAGTCCGTCTGGGACAACGGCGTCCTGATCGGCTTCCCGCTCGTCGACATGAAGGTGACGCTCTTTGACGGCGCCTTCCACGAGGTCGACTCCTCGGCCATCGCCTTCGAAATCGCCGCGCGCGCCGCCCTCAAGGAAGCGTGCGACAAGGGCGGCATCAAGCTTCTCGAGCCGGTCATGAACGTCGAGGTCGTGACGCCGCAGGACTTCGTCGGCGGCATCATCGGTGACATCAACTCGCGGCGTGGCCAGATCCGCTCGCAGGATCTGCGTGGCAACGCGGTGGTCATCAAGGCCTACGTGCCGCTGGCCAACATGTTCGGCTACATCAATACGCTGCGCTCGATGTCGACCGGCCGCGCGCAGTACTCGATGGTATTTGCACACTACGCCGAGGTGCCGCGCAACGTGGCAGACGAGGTCAAGGCCAAGTACGCCTGATGAACTGACAAATCGAGGGCGGCGCGGCCTGCGCCACCCGGTAACGAACGACGCGGCCGTGCCGCAACAGACGACGAGACTAAAGGAGAGCCGCGATGGCTAAGGCAAAATTCGAGCGGACGAAGCCGCACTGCAACATCGGCACGATCGGTCACGTTGACCACGGCAAGACGTCTCTGACGGCCGCGATCACGAAGGTTCTGGCCGAGAAGGGCCAGGCTCAGTTTTCGGCCTACGACCAGATCGACAAGGCTCCCGAGGAGCGCGAGCGCGGCATCACGATTTCGACGGCGCACGTCGAGTACGAGACGGACAAGCGCCACTATGCGCACGTCGACTGCCCCGGCCACGCCGACTACGTGAAGAACATGATCACGGGCGCTGCGCAGATGGACGGCGCGATCCTGGTCGTTTCGGCTGCCGACGGCCCGATGCCGCAGACGCGCGAGCACATTCTTCTGGCGCGCCAGGTCGGCGTTCCCGCCCTTGTGGTGTTCCTGAACAAGGTCGACATGGTCGACGATCCCGAGCTTTTGGAACTGGTCGAGATGGAGGTTCGCGAGCTTCTGTCTTCGTATCAGTTCCCCGGCGACGACATTCCGATCGTCAAGGGTTCTGCGCTGTGCGCGCTCGAGGACCGCAACCCCGAGATCGGCAAGGAAGCGATCCTGAAGCTGATGGACGCGGTTGACGCCTACATCCCGCAGCCGGACCGTCCGAAGGACCAGCCGTTCCTGATGCCGATCGAGGACGTGTTCTCGATCTCGGGTCGCGGCACGGTTGTGACGGGCCGTATCGAGCGCGGCGTTGTGAAGGTTGGCGAGGAAGTGGAGATCGTCGGCATCCGCGACACCAAGAAGACGACGGTGACGGGCGTTGAGATGTTCCGCAAGTTGCTGGACCAGGGCGAGGCTGGCGACAACGTCGGCGCGCTTCTTCGCGGCATCGACCGCGAGGGCGTCGAGCGCGGCCAGGTTCTTTGCAAGCCGGGCTCGATCAAGCCGCACAAGAAGTTCACGGCCGAGGCCTACATTTTGACGAAGGACGAGGGCGGCCGTCACACGCCGTTCTTCACCAACTACCGTCCTCAGTTTTACTTCCGCACGACCGACGTGACGGGCGTGTGCACGCTGCCTGAGGGCACCGAGATGGTGATGCCGGGTGACAACGTGACGATGGCGGTCGAGCTGATCACGCCGATCGCGATGGAAGAGAAGCTGCGCTTCGCCATCCGCGAAGGCGGCCGCACCGTCGGCGCCGGCGTCGTCTCGAAGATCCTGAAGTAACGCAACAACCCGGTTCGACGTGGGGCGCGGGCGGCGCCCGCCCCCACCTCTCAACTGCGAAAGGCTAGACCCATGGCACTCCAGAGCCAGAACATCCGGATCCGCCTCAAGGCCTTCGATTACCGCGTCCTCGATGCGTCGACGCAGGAGATCGTCAACACGGCCAAGCGGACCGGCGCCCAGGTGCGCGGGCCCATCCCGCTGCCGAACAAGATCGAGAAGTTCACGGTTCTCCGTGGTCCGCACATCGACAAGAAGTCGCGCGACCAGTGGGAAATCCGCACGCACAAGCGTCTTCTCGACATCGTCGATCCGACCCCGCAGACCGTGGACGCGCTGATGAAGCTCGACCTCGCCGCCGGCGTCGACGTCGAGATCAAGGTCTGAGGGGGTGACAGCCATGTTGCGCTCTGGCGTGATCGCAAAGAAGCTGGGCATGACCCGGCTGTTCATGGAAGACGGACGGCAGGTGCCGGTCACCGTCCTCCAGCTCGACAACCTGCAGGTCGTGGCGCAGCGCACGGCCGAGAAGGACGGCTATACCGCCGTTCAGCTCGGCGCGGGCACCGCCAAGGCCAAGCGCGTCTCGAAGGCGATGCGCGGCCACTTCGCCGTGGCCAAGGTCGAGCCCAAGCGGAAGATCGCGGAATTCCGCGTCGATCCCGAGAACCTGATCGGGGTGGGCGAGGAGATCACCGCGAACCACTACTTCGAAGGCCAGTTCGTGGACGTCTCGGGCACCTCGATCGGCAAGGGCTTCGCGGGCGCGATGAAGCGGCACAACTTCGGGGGTCTCCGGGCCTCCCACGGCGTGTCGATCTCGCACCGCTCGCACGGCTCGACCGGCCAGTGCCAGGACCCCGGCAAGGTGTTCAAGGGCAAGAAGATGGCCGGCCACATGGGCGCCGAGCGCGTCACCACGCAAAACCTCGTCGTCGTCAAGACCGACGTCGAGCGCGGTCTGGTGATGGTGCGCGGTGCGGTTCCGGGCTCCAAGGGTGGCTGGGTGCTTGTGCGCGACGCGGTCAAGAAACCCTCGCACAAGGACGCTCCGGTTCCCGGCGCCTTCAAATCCAAGGGCGGCGCCGCCGCCGGCGAGAACAAGGAGCAGGCGTGATGAAAGTCTCCGTCACCACGCTCGAGGCGACATCGGCCGGCGAGGTCGAGCTGAAAGATGAAATCTTCGGGCTCGAGCCGCGCAAGGACATCCTGCATCGCATGGTGCGCTATCAGCTCTTGAAGCGGATGGCCGGCACGCACCACGCGCAGGACCGTTCCGAGGTCACCGTCACGGGCAAGAAGATGTACCGCCAGAAGGGCACCGGTGGTGCGCGTCACGGCGACAAGTCGGTGCCGCAATGGCGCGGCGGCGGCAAGGCGTTCGGGCCCAAGCCCCGCAGCCATGCCATCGACCTGCCCAAGAAGGTGCGCGCGCTGGCCCTTCGTCACGCGCTCTCCACCAAGGCCAAGGCTGGCGACATCGTCATTCTGGAGAAGGCTGCGGTCGACGGCGGCAAGACCCGCGACCTGCGCGACCGGCTCGCCAAGCTCTCGCTCGACAACGCGCTGTTCATTGACGGCGCCGAGCTGGAGATCGGCTTTGCCCGTGCGGCGCGCAACCTGCCCAACATCGATGTGCTTCCGGTCCAGGGCATCAATGTCTATGACATCCTGCGCCGCAAGAAGCTGGTCCTGACCAAGGCCGCTGTCGCCGCGCTCGAGGAGCGCTTCGCCGGCGCCAAAGCGGAGGCACGGTCATGAACAAGGTCAAGGCCTACGACGTCATCAGGTCGCCGATCATCACCGAGAAGGCGACGCTGCTCTCCGAAGCCAACCAGGTCGTCTTCAAGGTCGCGCCGACGGCCACCAAGAAAGACATCAAGTTCGCGGTCGAAAACCTGTTCAACGTCAAGGTGAAGGCCGTCAATACGCTGGTCCGCAAGGGCAAGCTGAAGACGTTCCGCGGCCGCCGCGCGCTGCAGAGCGACACCAAGCAAGCAATCGTCACGCTCGAGGAAGGTCATTCCATCGACGTGACGACGGGCCTCTAAGGAGTAGGGCGTCATGGCATTGAAGACATACCGTCCCACCTCGCCGGGCCTGCGCCAGCTGGTCATCGTCGACCGCTCCGGGCTGTGGAAGGGCGCTCCGGTCAAGTCGCTGACTGAGGGCAAGTCCAAGTCGGGTGGTCGCAACAACACGGGCCGCATCACCACGCGTCACATCGGCGGCGGTCACAAGCAGACCTACCGCTACATCGACTTCCGCCGTCGCAAGCACGACGTGCCGGCGACCGTCGAGCGTCTGGAATACGATCCCAACCGCACCGCCTTCATCGCGCTGATCAAGTACGAGGACGGCGAGGTGTCCTACATCCTCGCGCCGCAGCGCCTGAGCGTTGGCGATACCGTCATCGCCGGCGAGAAGGTCGACGTGAAGCCCGGCAACGCCATGCCGCTGGCTTCCATGCCGATCGGCACCATCATCCACAACGTCGAGCTCAAGCCCGGCCGCGGTGGTCAGATGGCGCGTTCCGCAGGTGCCTTCGCGCAGCTCGTCGGCCGTGACGCCGGCTGGGCCATCCTGAAGCTGGGCTCGGGCGAAACCCGCCGCGTCCGCCAGGAGTGCATGGGCTCGATCGGCGCGGTGTCGAACCCCGATCATTCCAATGCGGTCACCGGCAAGGCCGGCCGCACGCGCTGGAAAGGCACCCGCCCGACCGTGCGCGGCATCACCATGAACCCGATCGACCACCCCAATGGCGGCCGGACCAACGGCGGCAAGCACTGGGTGTCGCCGTGGGGCAAGCCGACCAAGGGTGCCAAGACCCGTAAGAACAAGGCCACGGACAAGTTCGTCGTCCGCAGCCGTCACCTGAAGAAGAAGTAATCGCTTCGGCGAAGGAGATCAGCTCGTGTCACGCTCAGTTTGGAAGGGTCCGTTCGTCGACGGCTACCTTCTCAAGAAGGCCGAGAAGGTGCGCTCGTCGGGCCGCAACGAGGTCATCAAGATCTGGAGCCGCCGCTCGACCATCCTGCCGCAGTTCGTCGGCCTGACGTTCGGCGTCTACAACGGCCAGAAGCATGTTCCCGTCTCCGTGAGCGAGGACATGGTCGGTCACAAGTTCGGTGAGTTCGCGCCGACCCGTACATATTCGGGCCACGGCGGCGACAAGAAAGCGACGAGGCGATAATGGGCAAGCCGAGCCGAGAGCGCAGCCTCCCCGACAACGCGGCCAAGGCCGTCGCGCGGAACCTGCGCGTATCCCCGCAGAAGCTCAACCTTGTCGCCGGACTGATCCGCGGCAAGAAGGTCGACCAGGCGATGGCCGACTTGGAGTTCTCGCGCAAGCGCATCGCTCAGGACGTCTTGAAGTGCGTCAAGAGCGCGGTCGCCAATGCCGAGAACAACCACGGTCTGGATGTCGACGAACTGGTCGTCGCCGAGGCACACGTCGGCAAGAATATGGTCATGCGGCGCTTCCACGCCCGTGGCCGCGGCCGCGCCGCCGGCATCGAGAAGCCGTTCTCGCAGATCACCGTGATCGTGCGCCAGACGGATGAGGACGAGAAGGCCGCCAAGAAGGCCAAGGGCAAGGCGAAGGCGCCGGCCGCGAACAAGGAGGCCGAGTAATGGGTCAGAAGGTCAATCCCGTAGGCCTGCGCGTCGGCATCAACCGCACCTGGGACAGCCGCTGGTTCGCAGGCCGCGGTGAGTACGGCAAGCTGCTGCACGAGGACATGGCGATCCGCGAGCACATCATGAAGCAGCAGCGCCAGGCCGGCATTTCCAAGGTCGTCATCGAGCGCCCGCACAAGAAGTGCCGCGTCACGGTTCACACCGCGCGCCCCGGCGTTCTGATCGGCAAGAAGGGCGCAGACATCGAGAAGCTGCGCTCCCAGCTGGCGCGCCTGACCGACTCGGAAGTCCACCTCAACATCGTCGAGGTGAGGAAGCCCGAGATCGACGCCACGCTGGTGGCCGAGGGCATCGCCCAGCAGCTTGAGCGCCGTGTTGCCTTTCGTCGCGCCATGAAGCGCGCCGTGCAGACCGCGCTGCGCTCCGGCGCCGTCGGCATTCGTATCAACGTCGCCGGCCGCTTGGGCGGCGCTGAAATCGCGCGCACGGAGTGGTATCGCGAAGGCCGCGTGCCGCTGCATACGCTGCGCGCCGACATCGATTTCGGTTACGCCAAGGCCCAGACCGCCTACGGCGTCATCGGCATCAAGGTGTGGATCTTCAAGGGTGAGATCATCGAGCATGACCCGATGGCATCCGAGAAGCGCGCCATGGACATGCAGGAAGGTGGTGGCGGTGGCCGCCGTCGCGAACGCTCCGATCGTGGCGACCGGGGTGAGCGCGCGGCTGACGCCTGAGGCGTCTGACGCGCTCGCCTTCGACCAATTCGCTTGAGGTTTTAGACCAATGCTGCAACCCAAACGCACAAAGTTCCGCAAGGCCCACAAGGGCCGCATCCATGGCGTCGCCAAGGGTGGAACCGCGCTCAACTTCGGCTCCCATGGCCTGAAGGCGATGGAGCCCGAGCGCATCACCGCGCGCCAGATCGAGGCGGCCCGCCGTGCCATCACGCGTCATATGAAGCGTGCCGGCCGCGTCTGGATCCGCATCTTCCCGGATCTGCCCGTGTCGTCGAAGCCGGCCGAGGTCCGCATGGGCTCCGGCAAGGGCTCGCCCGACTACTGGGCCGCGCGCGTCAAGCCGGGTCGCATCATGTTCGAGCTCGACGGCGTGCCCGACAACATCGCCCGCGAGGCGCTGATGCTGGGCGCGGCCAAGCTGCCGATCAAGACGCGCGTCGTGACGCGCATCGGATAAGGATGAGTGCCGGGACGAGGCCCGCTGAGGCTGCCCGGCAGGTGTGAGGAAAAGAAGATGAAGGCAGCCGAGTTCAGGGACATGTCCCTCGATCAGCTCGACGATCAGCTCGTTAAGCTGAAGAAGGAGCAGTTCAACCTGCGCTTTCAGAAGGCGTCGGGGCAGCTCGAGAATACGGCGCGCGTGCGCGAGGTTCGTCGCGACATCGCCCGTGTGATGACGATCGCCCGTCAGAAGCGGGCCGTAGCGCCCAAGAGCGCGTAAGGGAGAACAGCAAGATGCCGAAGCGCGTGCTTCAGGGAACCGTCGTCTCCGACAAGAACGACAAGACCATCGTCGTCGAGGTCGAGCGTCGCTATACGCACCCTCTCTTCAAGAAGACGGTGCGCCGCACGAAGAAGTATCACGCTCACGACGAGGCCAATAAGCACAAGGTCGGCGACCGCGTGCAGATCGTCGAGAGCGCGCCGATATCGAAGAACAAGCGCTGGACCGTGGTGACGGACGGCGCATGAGGCATTAAGGGCCGGCAACCGGCCCGGTGGATGCCAACAGCATGAGACGCGGAAGAGGCCGTCGGGCGGATCCGCAAGGTGATTGGGTGGCCGCACGGGCGGCCGGCAGGCAAGGACAAACGCGATGATCCAGATGGAGACAAATCTCGACGTCGCCGACAATTCGGGCGCGCGTCGCGTGCAGTGCATCAAGGTGCTCGGCGGCTCGAAGCGCAAGTACGCCACGATCGGCGATATCATCGTCGTCTCCGTCAAGGAGGCGATCCCCAAGGGCCGCGTCAAGAAGGGCCAGGTCATGAAGGCCGTGGTCGTGCGCGTTGCCAAGGGCGTGCGCCGTCCCGACGGTTCTCTGATCCGCTTCGACCGCAACGCCGCCGTCCTGATCAATAACCAGGGCGAGCCGATCGGCACCCGTATCTTTGGCCCCGTTCCGCGTGAACTGC